>NZ_AP029612.1:2977500-3136465 GCF_040362915.1 Sediminibacterium sp. KACHI17
GATACTTGTACACTTTTACTTTAGCTCTTTGACATATTGGGAAAGCGAAATCAATAACAAGAAGGTTATGACTCTTATGCAAGGTCATAACTGATAAATTTTTTAAAGCGAATAAGGGCGCATGGTGGATGCCTAGGGTCTGAGAGGCGATGAAGGACGTGGTAAGCTGCGATAAGCTACGGGGAGCTGCACACGAGCGTTATATCCGTAGATTTCCGAATGGGACAACCTAATATACTGAAGGTATATTACTCGAAAGAGAGCCAACCCCGAGAACTGAAACATCTAAGTACCGGGAGGAAAAGAAAACAACAGTGATTCCCCAA
Source organism: Sediminibacterium sp. KACHI17 (assembly GCF_040362915.1). Classification (NCBI taxonomy): domain Bacteria; kingdom Pseudomonadati; phylum Bacteroidota; class Chitinophagia; order Chitinophagales; family Chitinophagaceae; genus Sediminibacterium; species Sediminibacterium longum. The sequence goes on from NZ_AP029612.1 coordinate 2,977,827, forward strand.
GTAGTGGCGAGCGAAAAGGGAACAGCCCAAACCGAGTCGGCGTGCCGATTCGGGGTTATAGGACTGCATTTAGAAAGTGTTATCAAACTGAATCATCTGGAAAGATGAGCCATAGCAGGTGATAGCCCTGTAGGTACAAATTAACATGGACGAGCAGTATCCTGAGTAATGCGGGACCGGAGGAATCTTGCATGAATTTGCCAGCACCATCTGGTAAGGCTAAATACTCCTCAGACACCGATAGTGAACCAGTACCGTAAGGGAAAGGTGAAAAGCACCCCGAACAGGGGAGTGAAATAGTACCTGAAACCGTGCGCCTACAAGCGGTCGGAGCTCTGCAATATGAGTGACGGCGTGCCTTTTGCATAATGAGCCTACGAGTTACTCCTAACTGGCGAGGTTAAGTTCATATTTAACGGAGCCGAAGCGAAAGCGAGTCCAAATAGGGCGATTAGTCAGTTGGGGTAGACGCGAAACTTTGTGATCTATCCATGGGCAGGTTGAAGGTTAGGTAAAACTAACTGGAGGACCGAACCCGTTGACGTTGAAAAGTCTTGGGATGACCTGTGGATAGGGGTGAAAGGCCAATCAAACTGAGAGATAGCTCGTTCTCCCCGAAATGTTTTTAGGAACAGCGTTGCATATAGAAGTTTATTAGAGGTAGAGCTACTGATTGGGCTAGGGGGCTTCACCGCCTACCAAACCCTGACAAACTCCGAATGCTAATAAATATCTGCAGCAGTGAGGCTTTGGGCGCTAAGGTCCAGGGCCGAGAGGGAAATAACCCAGATTAGCAACTAAGGTCCCTAATACGTAGTTAAGTTGATCAAACGAGGTGGGATTTCTATAACAGCCAGGATGTTGGCTTGGAAGCAGCCATTCATTTAAAGAGTGCGTAACAGCTCACTGGTCGAGAGATCCTGCACGGAAAATAATCGGGCATCAAACTACGAACCGAAGTTCTAAATTCAGCCTAGCTGAGTGGTAGGGGAGCATTGAAATCTGCACTGAAGGTGTATGGCGACATATGCTGGAGCGATTTCAAAAGAAAATGTAGGCATAAGTAACGATAATTAAAGTGAAAAACTTTAACGCGAAAAGTCTAAGGTTTCCTGATCAACGTTAATCGGATCAGGGTTAGTCTGGTCCTTAGGAAAACCCGAAAGGGGCATCTGATGGAAAGCTGGTTAATATTCCAGCACCTGCTATGCATTAAAAGTGACGCAGGGACGTGGTGGTTGCGTACGGACGGAAGTGTACGCCTGAGTGGAGTCTTCGGACAAAGCGAAATCATAAAATCCCTGCCAAGAAAAGCGAGTATAGCAGCCAGTACCGGAATCCGACACAGGTAGACGGGATGAGTATTCTAACGCGCTCGGGTGAGCCGTGGAGAAGGAACTAGGCAAATTGACGCTGTAACTTCGGGATAAAGCGTACCGCAGCGATGCGGTCACAGTAAAATGGTTCAACCAACTGTTTAACAAAAACACAGGGCCCTGCAAAAACGTAAGTTGACGTATAGAGCCTGAAACCTGCCCGGTGCTGGAAGGTTAAGGAAGGGTGTTCGGCGCAAGCCAAAGCTCCTGACTGAAGCCCCAGTAAACGGCGGCCGTAACTATAACGGTCCTAAGGTAGCGAAATTCCTTGTCGGGTAAGTTCCGACCTGCACGAATGGTCTAATGAGTTGAACACTGTCTCCTCCACGAGCCCGGTGAAATTGTAGTATCGGTGAAGATGCCGGTTACCCGCCACGGGACGGAAAGACCCCGTGAACCTTCACTACAACTTTGCATTGATTTTGAGCAACAAATGTGTAGGATAGTTGGGAGACTTTGAAGCAGTGTCGCCAGGCATTGTGGAGTCATCGTTGAAATACCAACCTTTTGTTGCTTAGAACCTAACCCTGAACAAGGGGACATTGCATGGTGGGTAGTTTGACTGGGGTGGTCGCCTCCTAAAAAGTAACGGAGGCTCGCAAAGGTACCCTCAGTACGGTTGGTAATCGTACGTAGAGCGCATTAGTATAAGGGTGCTTGACTGTGAGGCAAACACGCCGAGCAGGAGCGAAAGCTGGCTAAAGTGATCCGGTGGTTCTGCATGGAAGGGCCATCGCTCAAAGGATAAAAGGTACTCCGGGGATAACAGGCTGATCTTACCCAAGAGCTCATATCGACGGTAAGGTTTGGCACCTCGATGTCGGTTCGTCACATCCTGGGGCTGGAGAAGGTCCCAAGGGTTCGGCTGTTCGCCGATTAAAGTGGCACGTGAACTGGGTTCAGAACGTCGCAAGACAGTTCGGTCCCTATCTGTGGTGGGCGCTAGTAAATTGAGTGGACATGACCTTAGTACGAGAGGACCGGGTCGTACGTGCCGCTGGTGTATCTGTTGTGCCGCCAGGTGCAATGCAGAGTAGCTATGCACGGACAGGATAAACGCTGAAAGCATCTAAGCGTGAAACCTTCCACAAGATGAGTTTACTTTTAAGGGTCGTCAAAGACTATGACGTTGATAGGCTATAGGTGTAAAGCTGGTAACAGCAAAGCCAAGTAGTACTAATTGCCCGTAAGCTTTATTTTTTTTCTTGTTATCATTTCCTTCCCAATATGTAACTTATTGTCACTGGTTTATTACCATGATTTAAAATCTTATGGTGGTTTTGCCGGGGGTGTTCACCTCTTCCCATTCCGAACAGAGAAGTTAAGTCCCCCATGGCCGATGGTACTTGCATTACGCTGGGAGAGTAGGTAGCTGCCATATTTATTGAGCCTCACTGTTTATTCAGTGAGGCTTTTTTATTGTACGTACCCTGTGCATATTCAGTGACTTATGAAATTTTCTTGTTACTTTCAAAGCCCAATATATCCAATCGATACTTGTTATGAACCCGAGAGTAAAAAACAACCCTATTCTTACATTTCTTTATCTCGGTATTCCTGATGACGCTTCTTTTATCGAAAGACAAAAGGGCTATATGTTCAATCTATTTATTCTGATTGGCGCCCCATTTGCTGTATTATCACTCATTGTGAATCTTTCCGAACAAGCGTACTTTCCTGCCTTCATTAACATTATTCAAATCAGTTGTTTTTCTCTGGCTTTATGGATAACCATCTCGGGTAAATGGAAGCAATATCGTGTCATCATTCTGATCATTCTTTCTATTGTGGCAATGATAGCCGCTTACTCCTATCAAAATTCCGGAGAGTATCGATTACTGATTATGATCGTTGCTGCAGTTGTATTGTTTGATCGTTCCTGGCAGTATATTATCTATGCAGCTATTGCATGTGCAGCCTTTGTATATATACGGATGTATCAAATTCCTGATATCGCTGAGCTGGCTATGGAAGATCTGATCTTTACCGGACTGAAGATTTTTTTACCGATACTGCTCTATGTACTATCATTATTGTATTTCAAAATCATTTATTTCCGTAACCTGCAACAACTAGAAGATACGAACAGAGCACTCGCGATTACTACCCGACAAAAAGATCAGATACTTGGTACTGTAGCTCACGATCTGCGAAGCCCTATTTCCAATATTGCTAATATTACTGAATTGATTCAGTCAGATAATTTATCTCAAGCAGAAAAAACAAATTTCCTACGCCTCATTGATCAATCTTCACGCTCAGCTCTCAACCTGATCAACGATTTATTACAAAACAGTGATATACAGGTTCGTCAATCACTCTTTAAAATAGTAGAATTAAATCAATTGCTGAACTCCTGGATACCTTCTTTACAGTTGAGAGCAAATGAAAAAAATATACAGATACTTACCCATTTTTTTTCTTCACCTATCGATATCTCAATGGATGTTGATCGGATCGAGCGTGTTATCACAAATTTGGTGAATAATGCCGTGAAGTTCAGTTCCGAAGGAAGCAAGATATTCATACAAATAACAGCAGATGATAAATATGCCCGTATCACTGTTACTGACCAGGGTATCGGCATCCCGCAAGAAAAACAAGAACATATTTTCGATATGTTCTCAAACGCACAGCGTGTGGGAACTTTAGGTGAAAAAAGCTTTGGAATGGGTCTTTCTATTTGTAAGCAAATTGTAGAGCAACATCACGGTCATATCTTTGTACAAAGCGAGGAGTATAAAGGATCATCCTTCATCGTAGAACTACCTTTACAATAATCCACACTTATATTATGCAACATCTTCTCCGGTAGATGCTATCCAAAGTTTAAACCAGTCTTCTCTTTCCATCTGAATACTTGCTGCGTTCTTGGCTTGAATCAGTCTTTCAATTTTTGTGGTTCCTATAACTGGTAAAATACCTGACGGATGTGTATGCAGCCAAGCGATTAATATTTCATTCACACCACATTCATACTTTGATGCCAGTAAAGTGGCGGTACCCATGATACTTCTGAAACGAGGATGTGTATCATCATCGAAAGCGCCTCCACCCAATGGAGCCCAGGCCATTGGTATAATTTTATGTTTGACACAATTCTCTAATGTGCCGTTCAAAAAAGCTGCTAGTTGAAGAATGGAAATTTCTGTTTGATTATATTCAACTGATGTGTAGTTCATCAACATATCTACCTGATGTGGTAAGAAATTTGAAACACCAAACTGCAAGATCTTTCCTTGTTGTTTCAAATGATCAACGGCACCGGCTACTTCTATGGGATTCAATAAAGGATCTGGTCGATGAATCAACAGAAGATCCAAATGGTCAGTTCCAAAATTTTTCAGTGATTGATCTACTGAAGCAATGATATGTGCAGCTGATGTATTGTAAGATTTGATTTGATGTGAAGCACGATTAGGTGTAACCATCTGTATACCGCATTTGGTAATAATGCGTAACGATGATCTCAATGAGGGCACTTCTTTTAAGGCATCACCAAATTCAGCCTCAGTTGTGTAGTCGCCATAGATATCAGCATGATCAAAAGATCGTATCCCATTTTCCAAACAGGCGTCAATCAATTGGCGATATTCTTTCGTAGAAAATCCTGCTCCCCACTTACCCCAACGCATACAACCTGCAATGGGTGCTTTAATAACAGATGATTGATTCATGCATTTAAATTACTTAAATCAAAGTAAATGACTGAAACCGAAGATGAATAAAATAAAAAAGTCCTGTTTCATCAGATGAAACAGGACTTGAAATTGTTTGTAGTGTAATAGGATTAATATCTGTTATAACCTCCACCACCACCGTTTCCACGATCGCGGTTGTATCCGCCACCGCCACCACGGTTGCCACCACCAAATCCGCCACGGCCACCGCCGCCGCCAAAGCTCTTCTTCTTGAAGCCGCCTCTTTCACCTTCAGGGCGTGGGGTAGATTCGTTTACTACGATCTTGCGACCTAACACTTCAGTGTCATGTAGAGCGCTGATAGCAGTACGAGCTGCTTCATCATCAGACATTTCAACGAAACCGAAACCTTTGCTGCGGTCGTTATTGAATTTGTCGGTAACAATTTTGGCGCTCGTTACTTCACCATAGGGAGTAAACAGGTTCTGCAGATCATCACTGGTCATGTTCCAGTTCAGATTTCCAACGTAAATGTTCATGTTCTTTTAAAAAATTAAGTGATCAAAAACCAATGAGAAACCAGTAACCAAAAATCCTGAAACATTTACGTAAAAACGTTCTGAGATATGGAAGACCTATCATTGGACTACCGAAGATAGTGATTTTGGCTGATTGGCAAGTTTTTTTCGGATTTTGAACCGGAAAAGCGGGAAATCAGGAAAAATACCAGCTTCTGGGTAATAAAAAGCCCCTGTTCAATAGAACAAGGGCTTGAGACTTTTAGAAAGGAATTATTCTCCAACTACTTCAAAATCAATTTCTGTAACGTTACCATTACCGAAATCAATAGAAGCTTTGTAAGATCCCAGTTCTTTCACATCATCTACGATAGAGATACGCTTACGATCGATCTCATAACCTTTTTGGTCACGAATCGCTCTAGCGATCTGTAAAGAAGTGATGGTTCCGAAGATCTTACCGCTGGTACCGGTCTTAGCGGTTAACTTAACAGGAGCAGCTTTCAATACATCGATCACTTTATTGATCTCAGCTAACATTGCAGCTTCTTTCTTCGCCTGAACTTTCAAACGCTCTTCCAATTGTTTCAAATTAGAAGGGTTTGCTTCTACTGCAAACTTCTGTGGGATCAAAAAGTTTCTGGCATATCCGTTCTTAACGTTAACCAGTTCATTACGTCCACCCAGATTGTCTACATCCTGAATTAAAATTACTTGCATGGTTGTTTTTTTAGTTCCCAAGAGCCCAGTCTTACCTGCGGCCAGACTGTCTCCCGATTTTATCGGGGTTAGGGAAGGTGACTAATTAAGAGAAAATCAAAACCAAATTCGCTTTTGATTTTTTAATTTTTACTTTAAAAGATCCGTTACATAAGGCAACAGCGCCATCTGGCGTGCTTTCTTAACTGCATCAGATACTTTACGCTGATATTTCAAAGAGTTACCAGACAAACGACGAGGCAATAATTTACCTTGTTCGTTGATGAATTTCTTCAGGAACTCGATATCCTTATAGTCAACGTATTTAATGCCATACTTCTTGAAGCGGCAGAATTTTTTCTTTGGCTTCTCCTGTTTGATCGCGGTCAGGTATTTGATCTCATTCTTTGCCATGATTAACCCTCCGTTTTTTCAGTTACAGCAAATCCGCCATTTCTTTTCTTGTAGTTGTACTCGACGGCGTATTTATCGAGTTTGGTTACCATGTGACGCATTACTTGTTCGTCACGTAACAGCTGAATTTTCAGCTTTTCATTGAGGTCGGTTGGCCCACTGTATTCCAGCACCCAGTAAATACCTGTGGTTTTCTTCTGGATCGGGTAAGCCAGTGATTTTAATCCCCATGGATTGCTATGTACAATAGATCCACCATTTTCTTTGATGAAGTCTTCGTACTTTTTCTGAGAAGCTTTGAAATCTTCTTCAGACAGCACCGGAGTGAAAATCACCATCAATTCGTAATTACTCATTACCTGAATTTTTAGGTTTTTAAATTGGTTTTTCCCAGTGGATCCCCCCGACATTACTGTTGGGAGGAAATCTGCCAAAACAGATTTGGGGCTGCAAAGGTATGGAAAAACACCATAAAAAGGAAGAAGAAACTTGAAAATGAACGCCCAAAACCAAGGAATATGCGGCAGTAAGCACAAAAACCATATCCTTACCTGAAATCGGCAGGCAAAATAGACCTTATTTCATTGATTTTCAGATAAATATCTAAGAAATATGGTATACACAGGAAAGTGATCGCTATACCCTCCCCGGTAGCGGTTTCCTTCCCAGGTACGCATCGGATATCCTTTATATCTCCCCGTGTACTCTGTTAAATAGGACTTATTGTACACGTACTCTTTGAAAAAGAAGAATTGATCAGGTTCTCTCTTGAGCCAGGATCCTGAAATAAGGATCTGATCAAAAAGCCCCCAACTGTCTTTATGAGCCAGCGTACCGTTTCCCCGCTTTAGCTGTTGTACCCATGGATTATACAGTTCACCCTCTTTCAGTCCGCCCGGATCTGATCTTGTATGTAATCCCTGAACAATACTGTTATCTTCCGGGTCATCATTCAAATCTCCCATCACTATGATTTTAGCTGTGGGTGTTACGACTTGTATGGAATCAATGTGCTTTCTGCAAATCGTTGCTGCAGCCATTCTTGCTGATGCACTTCTTTCTTCCCCGCCTCTTCTACTAGGCCAGTGATTAACATATAAATGCACCGTATCCGTCATCATCATGCCTTTTATGTAAAGAATATCTCGCGTAAAAGAAGCGTCCTTACTTTTTCCTGGCAGTGGTACAAATAATTTTTGTGCAACTATCGGATGAAATAATGAAGGTTGATATAACAATCCAACATCCACACCTCTTAGATCTTTGGATGAAGCATGCACGATATGATAATTTCTTTTTTTCAATGCAGGATGTTGTATGAGGAATTGAAGTACTGTATCATTCTCTATTTCCACTACTCCTAAAATTGCTACACCGGATTCATGATATTCAGTTCCGATATCCTTGATCACGGAAGCCAGCTTGTTCAGCTTATCACGGAAAATAACAGTGTTATACTTTTTGGCACCTCTTGGCGTAAACTCATCATCATTATTGATCGGATGATCGATCGTATCATATAGGTTCTCGAGATTGTAAAAACCGATCACAGCAACTTGATAGCGCTTTAATTGTGCTTGTGATGTTATGGTGCAACCCAACAGTGATATAGCAAGCAATAGATTTTTCATAGAAAAGAGTTGATATGCTTCGCTAAATACATCTTTTGTGTACCGTATTTCCCGCAAAAATGATCGCTGGTGTTTTTGGGTATATATCATCGGATTACTTTGATGCAAATTCATAACATGCCTTTTTTATTTTTCCTTTTCTTTTCTGCAGGAACACTTATTCATATTGAGCAGCATCATGTGTCAGATACGATTCCGATTCATACAGATAGTTTATTACTCCTGATCGCAGAGCAACAGCAATCCGTGGAATCTGATGCGATATTGATGAACGAGCGGGAACGAACTGTGCTCACATCTGTCGGACATTCTTCACCTCTGTATGCGGAGAAAGATGTGTTTCATCAAATGGCATCCTTTCAATTCAATACTTTTCGATTCAGACCTAGAGGGTATGAGGCAAGTGTTAGTCAGGTGCTTATCAATGGATTGAACATGAATCAACTCGATGACGGAAATCCCGCCTGGTCATTATGGAGTGGATTACAATCGGTCATGAAAAACAGCATTGAATATCTACCCATTCGCTTTCAAGAGCATTGGATGGGTGATGTCGGAACTATCATATCCACGGATATGCGCGCTTCATCGCAACGGCAACAGCTGCAATGGGTATACGGACTATCCAATAGAACCCATACCCATCGATATCAGTTGGGATACACCAGCGTTCCGAATCACCATGGCTGGACTTTTTCAGGAACATTAGTAATTCGATTGGCAAAAGAAGCGATGGGAACAGCAGCAAGTTATTCTTCCATCAATTATTACATAGGAATAGATAAAGAACTTTCGCGAAATCATATCGTTTCTTTTATCCTTTTTGGAAATCAAAATCAATATGGGAAACAGGCAGCTGTTACCCTGCCGGTGATACATCTTTTTGGCAACAGGTATAATCCTAATTGGGGTTATCAGAATGGGTTGAAGAGAAACGCAGCCATTACTTCACAACACAAACCAGTGATTGTTTTCATGCACGAATGGCAGCCAGATAATCATAGTTCTTGGCAAAACAGTGTAGGCTTGATCACAGGTAAGCGATCTGATACAGGGTTGGATTGGTTTCAGGCAGCAGATCCTAGACCCGATTATTATCGATACTTGCCGGAGTATCAAACAGACAGTGTATTGATCGAAACAGTCAAAACAAGTTTACTTGAGGATCCCTCATTGCAACAAATCAATTGGATGAAATTATATGTCATCAATCGTAATAGTTTCGATCAGGTCACCAATGCAAACGGAATGCCTGGAAATATTATCAGTGGAAAACGGGCACGTTATCTATTGGAAAAAAGAATAAAAGCTTCTGATGTTTTTTTGTTGAGTATGCATTATCAAAACAGGGTTAGTGAACACTGGCAAATAGCAGGAGGATTTCATATCAGGATGCAAAGAAACCACCACTATAAAATGGCAGATGATTTATTAGGGGCTGATTTTCATGTCAATTATAATCAGTTTGCAGAAAGTGATCTGCCTGCTGATCCTTCAATCATTCAATATGATTTAGATACCCCTGATCGTATCATCTATAAAGGCGATCGCTATGGATATGATTATCAAATGCACTATTCAGCAGCTGATGGATGGATACAATCGGAAAAGAAAGGAAAGAAAAACGACTTGATAGCAGGTCTGCACTTTTCAAAACAAACATTTTATCGAAAGGGTATGATCAGAAACGGATTATTCCCGGATCATTCAAAAGGGAAGTCTCAAACAGATCATTTTTTTAATGCCATGTTTAAGATGGTATTGACCCATAAAATTTCTGCTGATCAAGCATTGTTTTTTTCAGTTGTCACTGGCTCAAAAGCACCGCTTGCTGACAATGTGTATTTGTCGCCAAGGATGCGTAATACAAAACAAGATACCATTCAGTCTGAAAACATTTTTGCTACAGAATTGATGTATCGGCGCTCTTCAAAAAAAATCCATTTCAGATTCAGCATGTATTATACGACGATGCGAAATGCAATGAATGTATTGACATTCTATCATGATGGGTACAGGAATTTCGTGAATTATGCGATTCGAAATATCAATAAGAGACATATGGGTATTGAAGCGGGGATGGCATACATGTATAATACGCATTGGCAAATTGATATTGCTGCAGCAGCGGGGGATCATCGATATACCAGTCGGCAGAAAGTAACAGTGTCTTTAGATAACAATGAATTCCTGCTAGATAAAATGGATGTTTATTCCAGGAACTTTTGGGTTGCTGGCTCTCCGCAGTTAGTTCTAGGTTCGGGTATTCAATACCGAAATGATCAGGCATTATTTATCAGGATCAACTGGAATTATTTTGATCAACGTTGGTTGGAGTTCAATCCAGTTAGAAGAACGTACGATGCCGTTCAAGGGGTTGTATATGGATCTGATCTTTGGAATAAAATCATTCAGCAAACAAAGCTGCCGTCTGCTTTTACAGTTAACGCATTTTTAGGAAAAGGGTTTTCTATCAAAGCAAGATCTTCTGCAAGATCGCTTCGCTATTTCCTTTCATTCAGTATACAAAATCTGTTAAATAAGCAAGGAGTGATATCTGGCGGTTATGAACAACTTCGTTTTGATCAGGAAACAAAAAATACAGACCGGTTCCCGCCGAAACTTTTCTTTTCACCCGGATTGAATTATGCAGCTTCCATAACGATGAATCTATAATGCGTATACATCATGAGACCGTTTTATTTATTCTTAATGGCAGTCGTATTCATTTCAGGAACGACAACTTGTGTCAAACACTTTGATGAACCACCTGAATACACCGGCCCAAGAGTGAAGGCCAATATTTCGATTACTGAAATAAAACGTTTGCATATCCCGAATAATTTTGAAAAGATCACTGAAGATCTGATCATCGAAGGAGTGGTGATCGCAAATGATAAGACAGATAATTTTTATAAATCGATCGTTATACAAGATAGTACAGCAGGTATTACGGTTCGTTTGGATGGTTTTTCATTATTTAATATCTATCCAATTGGAAGAAAGATCTTTATTCGCTTAAAAGGACTTTGGCTCGGTGATTATGGTGGAATGATACAATTAGGTGCCGGGGTGAATAGGTCTGATCCGCAATTCCCCGAACTAATACCAATACCTCAACCTCTTTTTGATAGGGTGATCATAAAAGGAGATCTTGATCAATACGTAGTACCTCGCAAAGTGAAAATGGATGAGCTGAATGATTCTCTTCAAAGCATGCTGATTACACTTACGCAAGTAGAGTTTGATCATACTGATACAGGAAAGACCTATGCGGATGCTGTTAATAAACAAACCATCGCACATACATTGAGAACTTGTGGCATTGGTACTGTATACGTTCGTACAAGTGGATTTGCAAAATTCGCAACGGCGACCACTGCCAGAGGGCACGGCGATATAACAGGTATATTCAGTATGTTCAGAACACAAAAACAATTATTGATCAGAGATACCAATGATGTTCAGATGAATGGATTACGGTGCACAGTGACCGGACCTAAACAAATGTATGCAGAAGACTTTTCAGGACAGATCGCTGATAGTTTGATCTCTGCTCCTCAACTTAAAAATCTAAGTGAAGCAGGAGGTAAGTTTTTTCTTTCTAAAATCGTATCCGGAAATCCCTGTGCGGAGATCAGTGCATTTGCAACCAAAGAACAGATAGTGATAAGCTGGCTGATACTCCCTGCTATCGATCTTGATCACACAAGTAATGAGATCCTAAAATTCTCTACTAAGGATGGATTTAATAATGGAGCTGTATTGCAGGTTTTGGTTTCAACCAATTATGATGGTGGGAATACACCATGGAAGGCTAGATGGACAGTATTACCCGCTGTTATCGCAAAAGGCTCTGTAACAGGTTATCCAAAAGAATGGGTGAGTTCTGGCGATGTTAGTTTGCATCATTTGAAAGGAAAAGTATACATCGCATTTAGATATGAAGGAAATGATCCCCCCATGCAGACAGCTAAGCTTACAACAACATTTCGAATCGATAATATTGTTGTGGCTGGCAATTAAAAAAGAGCGTCCAAATTTGGACGCTCTTTGCATTTTAGTCGTGACTATATTTATTTGATTTTGATCAGTTGAACGACTTTTCTTTCTGATCCTTGAATCACTTCAGCAAAGTAAGTACCCGGATTCAGTCTGTGACCTACTTGCACAGTACTATTCGCGTTTAGTTGATTCCTGCTTTCCATTGCTCTACCACTTGCGTCAGTGATACGAAGTTGAACAGGGGTTTGGTTCTTACCTGAGATCTTCAGTGTGAAATAATCACTGCTAGGATTCGGTAATACTGTCACCTGAATTGTATTCGCTTTTTCCTCACTGATTTTTTGTGTAAAGTTTCCAATGCTATTGCTAGAGGTAACAGTACATCCTTGTTGCGAGCAACTTCCCAGTTTATCTCCTGAATGATTACGTAAATGTGCATCAACAGCATTGACATTCAGTTCGAGTGTCTGGTTGTTATGACAGAGATAAACTTTCTTTCCATTTGTGCCAGGTACTCGTATGTCTCTTACACAGAAGCTTACAGAGGTGGTAGTTGTACATCCTGACGCATTGGTAACTGTTACTGTAAAGCTGTAGTTACCTGCAGCAGTTGGAGTAAATACCGGATTAGCACTAACATAGTTATTCAAACCAGTGCTGCCCGTCCAGTTGTAAGTATAAGGAGCTCCACCATTAGCGGAAACATTCAATGTAGCAGACTGTGATCCATAACCTAAATAGATATTATTGACACTACCTCCCGTAAAGGTTGTTTCAGAAGGTACGATTTGAATATTGGCAGTAGGAGTACTTCCTAAAACTTTAACGATCACGTTAGCGCTACTAATATTTCCATGGATATCTGTTACGGTAAATTGGATCGTATTGTTTCCAATATTGTTACAATTGAAAATGTTCTTTGAGATATTCATGCTTGCGATACCGCAATTATCATAACTGCCGTTATTCAAGTCGTTGACTGTAATAGAGGCACTGCCATTTACCAATGCTACTGTAGCTGATTTTGTCAATAAAACAGGAGGTTGGTTGTCAATGACAGTTACAGTTTGATGAGAAGTATCTGAAACATTTCCATGAATATCAGTTGCAGTCCATACAACGATAGTAGTTCCTACTGGGAATACACTTGGGGCATTATTGCTAATACTTGCGATGCCACAGTTATCCGAAACCTCAGGAGTACCCAAGGATTCAATCTCAGCACTACAAGTTCCATTCGTGTTTACTACTCCAACAGCAGCCGGAGCTTTAATGACTGGTTTTTGATTATCACTAACGGTGATCAGTTGTTCTTTTGTAGCGGTATTGCCGTATTGATCAACGGCTGTCCATGTCACTTTTGTTACACCTACAGGGAAACTGGCGGGTGCATCATTGGTGATAGAACTGATCGCATTAAATCCGGTCACATTAGGTGTTGGAAGTGTGATCGTAGCAGAACAAGATCCTTGGTCAGCAAATAATCCCATATCTGAAAGTGTGATCACGGGTTTGCTAAAATAGCGCCAATCATATTTGGTGATAATAGGCAAGTGATCTGAAGTGGTACTTGCATAGCTACTGATCAGTGTTAATACATCTCTGAATACTTTGGCTGAATTAGGCACATATGCAATATTCAACTCACTGGAAGTGATCACATGATCGATCATATCAGGGAAAGAAACCGTTGAACTATTACCACTTAAGCTCAATGGTAAGGTGACAGGATGATAGTTGGCAGCATCATTCAAGAAAGAACTGTATGAACTCACTGTATTTGGAGCAACTTCAGTTGTGATGGTTCTATCAAAATCATCATTCATATCACCTAGTATAATGATCTTGCTATTAGGGAACATGGCATCTAAAGAATCTTTTAATTCATCAGCTCCGGCTTTTCTTCTATCGTACGATTCAATTTTATCTGCAGTATTTCCCGTATTAGCTTTAGCGTGGATCACGATGAAATCAACCAGACTGGTAGCTCCATTCAATGTAACTTCTGCTTGCATCAGGAATGGATAACGTCCACTAGCCCAACTGTTGAATGCATTGCCGCTACTGGTTCTCAGTAAACCTCTTGTGCTGATTTTTTTGATGACGTCCTTGTTATAAATAAATCCGAGTTTTTGTGCGCCGGCATAATCAGGGTCATTTACATCATCTGCATAGGACCCATAATCATTTACAACATATCCATAATTACCCGGTAAAGCTTCGGCAACATTCTTAAATCTCAATGTATCAACGATCTCTACCAATGCATACAGATCCGCATTCAAAGTAGTTAGTACTTGTTGTACATTTTGTTGTTGAAGATTTTTATTGGTTGGTCCCAAACCTGATGCAGTACTTCCGAACCATTCGAGATTCCAGTTTACTACTTTCAGTGTTCTTAATGAAGTGCCGCTTAACGCAATGGATTGATTCGTTAAACCTGTTTCATTAATCGATGCGGTCACGAACCCATTATACTGTTGATCAGCAGCTGTAGGTTTGAATCGAACATAAATTGTTCTCTTTGTATTTGCATCAGCTGCATCTATCGTCACAGATGTAGTAAACGCTGATTGATCCAAACTTATTTCAAAGCCGGCAGGTACGGTGAGTACTATCGGACTTGTGACATTGTAACCTTCTAATGAAAAACTACGATTGGTAGATGTTTGCCCATTAGCAACATAATCAAAGTCGATATTGGTTCCGCGAATATCAAGACCTGCGGCGGCAGGGGTGGAAGAGTTGAGAATATTGATATCATCCAATGTCCATCTAGCTGCATTCAATGCAGGGGAGGAAGTATAAACAAAAGCAATTGATACATTGGTTCCCTTAAATGCAGAAAGATCTATTTGATCACTGGTGGTCCAAACATCTGATTCTGCTTCTGCAAAACGACCATTGATCTCTGTCCATTGAGCAGCGTTCGGGTTTCCTGTGCCGCTGTAATTAGTAGATACCAGTAGCTTTAACGAAGGACCTGCAAAACGCACTCTTGAAGCAAAACGTAAGATCGGATAATTGAAATCAGAAAGATCGAAAGAAGGAGAGATCAGCCAGTCTTCATTATTTTGAGCACCGCCTGAAAATCCGTTGATCTGAACACCATTGCCTGTTTGTCCAAACGTAGTACATCCCCATACCTGGGCACCACTAACGCTGTATTGTTTGAATCCGCCAGGCAGATTACTGATGCAATCATTGAAATCAAAACTGGTTGGTTGTGCACCGGTTGAAAAACTCCAACTATTATTCGAAAGACCGGCAAAAGCGTTGCCTGCCTGATCTGTTACTATACCGGTATCTAAAGTGATGTAATAAGATTTATTCCCACCAAGGCTGGTTGAAAGTGCGATGCTATTACCTGAAACTGTAACAGCTGATGAACCAATTGCAAACGACTGTTGCGTTCCGTTGGTTACATTGTGTAAGGTAATATTACCGTTACCCGCAACTATATTTTCACTAAATACAATGCTGATATTGGAATAAGGCGAAAGTCCGGTAGCGCCAATTGCGGGATTGTAGGTTGTGATGGTAGGAGCCGTGACATCACCACCACCTGTACCTGTTACAGAAATATTATCAATAGCGAAACTGGGTCTTGATCCACCACCCGATAGATCGCGATTTGCCCAACGAAGTTGTACTACGGGTTGGTTATCACAAGCAGCAGGTAATGTAATAGAACGTGCTGCAAGATTTTGAGGAGTGGTAACACCACTGCCTGTTTGAGCAGTTGTATTGCTTAGGTATGCAGAACTACTCAATGTTGTAAAACTTCCTGTAGTACCAATTCTGTATTGTAATGACATTTCATTGATACGAGTATTCGTAGTACCATTATACGCATTACGAATGGTCATGGCATCATATGCAACGGTAATATTCGTAACTCCAGATGTAGTGATTGCCAACACAAGACCAAAGTCGCCGGAACCACTGCTCAGAAAACCAATTTTCTGATTGTAGTTATACATAGCTCCGGCAGTTGATGAGGCAGATCCAACTGTTAGGGTTGCATCACCTGTTCCTCCGCCGGTGTTATAGTTCGCAGGATTAGAACTGCTCAAACGCCATCCGTTCAAACCGGTAGGATAGGTTGTCGAAGCACTAGACAGGGAACTAAAATCTTGTGTGTAAGGAAGTGTTTGCGGGGTAGGTGCAGTTTGTGAAAGCAATACCCCATTGCAAAAGAAATACAGAACTGCAAAGAGTTGCAGGTACAATTTTCTCATGGGTTTTGAATTTAAGTTTGGTACCGTAAAAGTACAATTCAGGCGGGAATGACAATTTTTCGCATCAACAACCTATTATTAATTTTTCGCTTTGTGGATAAGTTGTCAACCTGTCAGTTAGACCCGCTTTGGTATTTTCTTTGTTCATTTGCGCAAAAACAAGTGAGCCATGCAAAAAGGTCAGATTCGTGTACAAACGGAGAATATTTTCCCTATCATCAAAAAGTTCCTGTATAGTGATCATGAAATTTTCCTTCGTGAGCTGGTAAGTAATGCCGTAGACGCTTCACAAAAATTAAAAACGCTCTCTTCTATAGGAGAAGCAAAAGGCGATATTGGAGAGTTACGGATTGATGTGGTACTGGATGCAAAAGAAAAAACACTAAGCATCATTGATCGTGGTGTAGGTATGACTGCTGAAGAGGTAGACAAATACATCAATCAAGTAGCGTTTAGCGGGGCGGAGGAGTTTGTCAACAAGTATAAGGATGCAAACATCATTGGTCATTTTGGATTAGGATTTTACAGCGCTTTCATGGTAAGTGATAAGGTTGATATCCACTCCAAAAGTTTCAAAGATGGTAGCGGTGTCTTCTGGAGCTGCGATGGAAGTCCGGAATACGAACTGTATGAAACGGATTATAACGATCGTGGTACTAAAATCGTATTACACGTTAATGAAGAAAGTAAGGAGTTTTTAGAAGCTTCGCGTATCAAAAGTATACTGGAACGCTTCTGTAAATTTTTACCTATCCCTATCTATTTTTCTGAAGAAGGACAGAAAAAAGAAGAAGAGGAAAAACCAATCAACAATACCAATCCGATCTGGATCAAAAAACCTTCAGAGTTATCTAAAGAAGACTACGAAAAATTTTATCGTGAATTATATCCATTTGGAGAAACACCGCTTTTCTGGATACATCTGAATGTAGACTATCCATTTAACCTTACAGGTGTATTGTACTTCCCGAAGATCAAGCAGAGCTATGAGATCCAAAAAGATAAAATACAACTGTATTGTAACCAGGTATTTGTAACAGATGAAGTGAAAGATATTGTTCCTGAATTTTTGATGCTGTTACATGGTGTTATCGATAGCCCGGATATTCCTCTGAATGTTAGTAGAAGCTATTTGCAAGGCGATCCAAATGTGAAAAAGATCAATGCGCACATCACTAAAAAAGTAGCAGATAAGCTGGAAGAGATCTTCCGTAATGAAAGAACTTCATTCGAAGAAAAATGGGAAAGCCTTGGATTGTTTGTGAAATATGGAATGATGACAGATGATAAATTCCTGGAAAAAGCGAATAAGTTCATCATCATGGAAGATGTGGAGGGTAAATTCCACACATTGGAAGAATATAAAACAGCAACTGAGGGCATACAAAAAAATAAAGAAGGTAAACATATCATTCTTTATACCACCAATCCCGTTCAGCAGGATGCATATATCCAGGCATGTAAAACAAAGGGATATTCAGTTGTGAAAATGGAAACATTGGTAGACGCTGCTTTCATTAATACCATGGAAATGAAATGGGAAAATGTAAGCTTTGTGCGTGTAGATGCTGATATTGTCGATAACCTGATCGATAAGCAAGAGTCTAATCAAACTGTTTTAAGTAACGAAGAGTCAGATAAATTAAAAGAATTGTTTACACTGACCATCCCTGATCTTCATGTCACTACCGAGATCAAGGGATTGAGCCCTGAATCCGCGCCCGTTATTGCAACCCGCCCTGAATTTATGCGTCGCATGAAAGATATGGCTGGTGTTGGTGGAGGCATGACTGCATTCTATGCTCAGATGCCTGATGAAGTAACACTCACGGTAAATGGTAATCATCCCATCTACCAACAACTACTCAAGCAAAGTGATACTGAAATGCAGCAAAAACAAGTTCGTAACCTCGCAGATCTGGCCTTGCTTTCGCAAGGACTGCTGAAAGGGAATGATCTCACCAATTTCATTAATCGAAGTGTTGAACTGTTGCAAACCGAACAGGTCAAAGCTTGATGAATCGATAATAAGAGTTAAAAAGGTCTGCCCATGCAGACCTTTTTTTGTATATGATACTGACGTGTAATCGTTATTTTCATGTCACTCAACATAAGTGTATGCAATATTTAGTCAAGGATGTGATCAAAGAAACGGATGATGCAGTAAGCCTGGTATTGGATGCACAGAACAGTAGTATAGATTATGAACCCGGACAATTCATTACACTCATATTTTCTGATCGAAATGGTAAGGAGGAGAGAAGGAGTTATTCAATCACTTCTATTTCAGACGAACCACTGAGCATCACTGTTAAAAGAATTCCAAATGGGTCTTATTCAAGAATATTGGTTGAAAGAACAAAAGTGGGAGATCATCTTACAGGATTAAAGCCGACAGGTTTTTTCACATTGCCCCATCAAAGTGATAAGCATGGAATGGGTCGTTTTGTTTTTTTTGCTGCAGGAAGTGGGATCACGCCGATATATGCACAGATCAAAGCATTGCTAAAGAAACAAACGGCAGCAAAGATCGTTTTGGTATATAGTAATCAGTCGAAACAAGATGTAATTTTTTATGAGGAACTGATGAAGCTTTCATCTCAATACAGATCCTTGTTCTCTATTTATTTCTTTTTTAGTGATGCAAATGATTATCGCAAAGCAAGGTTGAGTAGTTCGATCGTGAGTGAAATACTTGCCAATGAAATAGGTACTGAAAGATCCAATGCATGGCTGTATTTGTGTGGACCTTTTCAGTATATGTTGATGATTGGTATTGTTGCTAAAAGCATGGGCTTTTCAAATGAACAGATCAGGAAAGAACAGTTTGTAATTGAAAAACCAACAGTGACGATAGCACCTCCTGATACCGATGCTCATACGATCAACATTATTGCAAATGGAAAAGAATGGTCTTGGACCAGCAAATATCCTGATACCATCTTACAGTCTGCCAAACGGAATGGAGTACAATTGCCTTTTAGTTGTGAAGCAGGTCAGTGTGGAACTTGTTCCGTAACCTGTGTCAAAGGAAAAGTCTGGATGTATAAAAATGAGGTGTTGATGGAAGAGGAGATCCGTAACGGTAGAATATTGACTTGTACAGGTTATCCGATTGACGGGGATATTTGGCTGATGATTGGTTCAGATACTTGATCTGATATCGATCATTTTCAGTTGTATCGATTTTTCTCCATTCCACTCATTTTCATCCAATGTAAAAACAAGGTCAACTGGTTTTTGCTGTTGTAGTAATTCAAATTTATTCGCCATATTGAAGCCGATACCTGTGAGTGTTATATTTTTTTGTTTCACTACAAATCGGATATGCTGGTCTTTTACAATTTTAGAAAACCCTGTATCATTGACTTTCTCTGCTATAAAAACAGGCCGCATATTATCCGGACCAAAAGGTTCCATCTGTTTAAGAATGTTATACAGCGTAGGCGTAATAGCTTCAAATTGAATTGGCGCATCTATAACGATCTCGGGTATGAGTTGTTCGGGTTGTATTTGTTCCTCTACTGCTTTTTCAAATGCAATAGCAAAATCATTCACTTTTTCTGGTAGAAGCGTCATGCCTGCTGCTGCGAAATGTCCGCCATATCCTAGAAGATGTTCACGGCAAGCGTGTATGGCTTCATACAAGTTAAATCCTGCAACACTTCTGGCACTGCCGGCAACATATTCGCCGCTTTTGGTTAATACAATGGTTGGGCGATAATGTTTTTCAATCAATCTACTGGCAACGATCCCTACAACCCCTTTATGCCAGTGCTCCTGATACACAACCGTAGTTTTTTTACGGGGGAAAGCCGGATCAGCTTCGATCAATGCCAATGCTTCTTCAGTAATAGAACTATCAGCTTCTCTGCGATCAGCATTATCACTGTGTAGCATTTCGGCAAAAGACATGGCTTTAGCAGGATCTTTTTCAATGAATAGCTGAACCGCTTTTTTGGCATCATCCATTCTGCCTGCAGCATTCACCCTAGGAGCTATGATGAAAACCAGGTTATTGATGTACATGGTTTTTTGAACAGCCGCCAGCTCCATCAACGCTTTGATGCCGGCACAAGGGTTTTGATTTACTTTCTCCAGACCATAATAAGCAAGTATTCTGTTTTCTCCGCTGATAGGAACAATATCTGCAGCGATCGCCGTAGCAACCAGATCCAGATATGCTAAATGTGTACTTTCCGGAAGTGATAATTTTTCACTGATAGCAGTCATCAATTTAAAACCCACTCCGCATCCACATAATTCTTTATAAGGGTATGCACAATCAATTTGCTTGGGATTCAAAATGGCTGCTGCGGGTGGTAATTCCTGATCCGGTAAATGGTGATCACAAACGATAAAATCAATATCCAATGATTTTGCATATTGGATCAGGTCAACTGATTTGATACCGCAGTCAAGCGAAATGATCAATGTAATTCCTGTTTCTTTGGCATAGTCAATCCCCATTTTTGAAACACCATATCCTTCGCGGTAACGGTGGGGAATATAAAAATCCACCTGATCATAAATCTCAGAAAGATACTGATACATAGATGCTACAGCAGTAGTACCATCAACATCATAATCTCCAAATACCAGGATCTTTTCATGTTGCTGAAATGCATGAAGTATTCTGTTTACAGCTTTATCCATGTCTTTCATACTCCATGGACTGTGTAACTGCGAAAGCTGGGGTCTGAAAAAATCTTTTGCTTTATCGTAGGTGTCAATACCTCTTTGAACAAGAATGGCGCAAAGCGTTTTATTGATCTTCAATGCTTCGTGAAGCGATGCGGTCTTCTCTGCATCTCTGCTTAATATATTCCATCGTTTATTCATCAATAATTCCTGTCAGTGGTATAACGAACCAATTCTTCAAGCGCATCTCTGAATTGGGAGTGAGGAAATTGATGCAGTATCGTTAAAGCTTCATCACGGAAGGCGAACATTTTTTGTGTGGCGTATGCGATTCCGCCGGTAGTAACAACATGATCTATAACAAACTTCACCTTATCTTTTTGAGTGTTCTCATTTTTGATGATATAGATGATCTTTCTTCTGATATCCGGACTGCAGTTATTCAATGTGTAGATCAAAGGCAGGGTTAACTTTTTTTCTTTGATATCATTGCCGGTTGGTTTTCCAATATCTTCTGTTCCATAGTCAAAGAGATCGTCTTTGATTTGGAATGCCATGCCTACTTTTTCACCGAAGAGTCTCATCTTTTCTACATCTTGTTGATCGGTAAAAGTAGTGGATGCTCCTGCGGCGCACGCGGAGGCTAAAAGAGAGGCGGTTTTTCCATTGATTATTTCATAATAAATGGATTCTTTGAGGTTTAGATTTCTTGCTTTTTCGATTTGAAGCAATTCTCCTTCACTCATCAATCGTACTGCTTCAGATAAAATCCGCAGTACTTCATGGTCTTTATTGTTGAGGGATAATAAAAGTCCTTTTGAAAGCAGGTAATCACCCACAAGAACGGCGATCTTATTTTTCCAAAGTGCATTGATCGAGAAGAAGCCACGTCTTTCCATTGCATCATCGACCACATCATCATGTACTAGGGTAGCGGTATGCAGTAATTCTACCAAGGAGGCTGCCCGATAAGTGCTATCATTGACTTCACCCCCTAGTCGGGCACTCAATAAAACGAACATAGGTCTTAGCTGTTTACCTTTCCGCTTTACGATGTATTGCATGATACGGTCCAGTAAAGCCACTCTACTTTTGACAGCTTCCCTGAAATGCACTTCGAAATGAACTAATTCCTCTGATATTACTTTTTTAGCTAATTCCATCGTTCTTAATTAGTTGCAAGATAACCATCGCTAACAACAATCGGTCGTTAAATGCAGCGTTCTGCATTGAAATTGAGTCTGGTATGAATATTGTTGCTAATGGAGATTAAACAATATATTTGTATAAATATTGTCAATTTGTTTCATAATATGTAAATTTGCAATGTTTATTTACATCAGTAAAAGAAGTTCTCATTAAATATCAATCAATAATTATGGCAAGCAAAAAGAACATTTTAACACTGGCACTGATCGTTCTGATACAGTCGATCGGTATGGCTCAAACAGATTGGGGATGGGATTGGAAAGATACTTCCAAAATTTCTGTAAAGAAATTGCCCCAGCATAATGAGTTCCTAAATAACCAGTACCCTTATCCTGCAGCTCCACGCAATCAGTGGGAGCTTGGTTTTGGCGTTGGTGCATCATCTATCACAGGTGATATCAAATCTAAAACTGGTTTCGGTGCTACCGTTTCTTTGCGTAAGGCATTGAACCACACTTTTTCTATCAGAACAGGATTGACAGGTCTGTGGAATTCAGGTACTGCTAATGCTTTTCAGGCAGCAGTAGGTCGTCCTGACTACAAAAACAGAACTTACCAATTAGGTTTTGATGTTATTGCTTCATTGAATGCAGCAAGTCACTACCGTGGTAACCCTAAAACAAACGTGTATGTTTTAATGGGATATGCTTTGAATGCATCTAATGTGTTGTATAGAAGACCAGGTGGCGCACAGTCTGGTTACAGTACTTTCTATGGATTTAACCAGAATGAAAACTTTACCAATAGCCAAGCTGGTACCATCACAACTTTTGGTGGTGCAACCATCAACGGTAGACAAGCATACACATTGTACCATGGCTTGAACCTGGGTGGTGGTATTGCTTTCAAGTTGAGCAATAAAGTAAACATCGGATTGGAGCATAAGTATACTTTCACTGTACCAGGATATGATTTCTTGGATGGTGTTAGAGCTGGTAACAATAACGACTACATTGGCTTTACCAGTGCACGTGTAAACGTTAACATCGGTAATACTTCTAAGAAAGTTCAGCCTTTGTGGTGGCTCAATCCAAACAACTTTGTGTACAGCGAGTTGAACTCTCCTGCTCACATGAAGATGCCTAAAGTTGTTCTTCCTGATGCTGATAAAGATGGTGTTACAGATCAGTTTGACCTTGAGCCTAACACACCAGCTGGTGCTCCTGTTGATACTCACGGTCGTGCTAAAGATACTGACGGTGATGGCGTTCCTGATTACAAGGATAAAGAACTGTTGACCGCTCAGAAATGTTTCCCTGTGAACAATGATGGTATCGGTACTTGCCCTGAGCCAGCATGTTGCAAAGAGATCAAAGACATGATCGCTAACATGAAGCCTGCTGAAGCAGCTCCTCAGTGTAACATTGGTAGCTTACCAAGCATCCAGTTCAAAGGAAAAGCAACACTGTCTAAAGATGCTCAAAACATCTTAAATGGTGTAGCTGCAAGAATCAATGCAAATCCTACTTGTAACATTAAAGTGATTGGATATGGTGCATCTAGCAAATCTGCTCAGCAGTTAAGCTGGGATCGCGTGAATGCTGTGATCAAATACCTGGTTGAAAAGCAAGGTATCTCTGAAAGCCGTTTCATCTTTACTTATGGTCAGGATGGAGATGCTAACACTGTAGATCTTCAAGGAACATTGGATGCGGGTCCAAATACAGTACCTGCTCCACATCCAAATCTGAAAAGCAGAAACTAATTCTCGGATTAGTTACTTATAAAAAAAGACCCGATTAAGTAATTAATCGGGTCTTTTTATGTCCATAGTTAATAGTCCATGGACCATGGACCATAGACCATGGTCTATTAACTATTCACCAAATCAAAATGTAACTCACCAAAATTTTGCAGCGATGATAATTTAAGGTCGGCAGCACCCCATCTCTCATCCTTTAATTGAGATACATGTGGTACAATCACACATTTCATTCTTGCTGCTTTTGCTGCGATCATGCCATTAAAAGAATCTTCAAAACAAATACATTCGGTTGGTTTGCTATTCAGTGAGGTTGCGCAATTCAGGTATACTTGGGGATGCGGCTTGCCATAAGCAAGGTCTTCTGCAGAAGCGGTAGCATGTAAGTATTGCTTGATCCCGACAATTTGAACTACCAGATCTATTAAGGAAGGAGGTGATGATGTGGCCAATCCTATTTTGAAAGACTTGCGCTGGAAGAAATCAAAAATATAATCTACCCCAGGCATGATCTTTCCCTTCTTTTCAATCTTATCCAATACTAATTCCACAATTTTTTGCTCTGCTCGTTTCATCTCTGACTCCCCAATATTAAAATACTGAAACCACCACTGCACAAACTCTTTGGTTCTGAGTCCGGTAGTGCTCTTGTATTGCTCTTCGGTCATATTAACGCCATACTGTTGGAATAATTCAGTGGCAGCTTCATTCCAAAGGGGTTCGCTGTCTATTAATAATCCATCAATATCAAAAATCACGGTATTCAATTGCATAATCAGTTTTTACAGCGCAAAAGTATCTTTCCGCTTCTATTAAATGAACCTCAGGTCCTCATTTTTTGAACAATCACTTAACAATTTGATTACATTGCTTATTTTGCACGTCTTGCCAACTATCAACCTTATGCGATTAACTGAACGCCTCAAGCATATTAAAGTTATCCGTTCAATTGTATACGCTGTTGTAGGAATCTTTTCTTACCCGGGTCTCGCCATCGTCAATAAGATAAAGATCGAAGGAACAGAGCATCTGGAACGCTTACCCAGAGAAAACGTACTGTTTGTCAGCAACCATCAAACCTATTTTGCAGATGTTATCGCTTTCATCCATATTTTTTGTGCTGTAAAATGGAGGCGACAGAATAAACTCGGACTTCCATTTTATTTATTGAATCCTTTTACCAATGTCTATTTTGTAGCGGCAGAAGAAACCATGAATGGGAACTGGCTAAGCCGGTTGTTTAAATTAGGTGGTGCATTGACTGTTAAAAGAACATGGCGCGCAGAAGGGAAAGATGTACAACGTAACCGCGATGAATCGGATACGCAGAAAATCGACGAAGCATTAGATAAAAGTTGGGTCATCACTTTTCCGCAAGGCACAACCAAACCTTTTGCTCCCGGTAGAAAGGGAACAGCGCATATCATCAAGAATAATCAACCCGTTGTTGTACCGGTAGTCATTAATGGCTTCTGGCGCGCTTTTAATAAAAAAGGATTAGCGTTCAAGAAAAAAGGATCGATATTGTCCATACGATTCAAGGAGCCTATGATTATTGATTATACACAACCCATAGAAGTCATTCTTGATCAGGTGATGGATGCCATCGAGCAGAGCAAAGATTACATGCTGAAGGGCAGGCATCATCTGTTGAGTGTTCTTGATAAGTGATGCAACTAGTCTTTGATAAACAAAGCCCTCAACTCGTTGGCATCATCCGGTTTCATTTTCCCAGCCAGGATTAGACGTATTTGTCTTCTTCTCAAAGCACCATCATACAGTTTCTTTTCTTCCTCTGTTTCCGGGATCAGTTCAGGTACTTTTCTAGGTTTGCCATTGGGATCTAATGCAACGAACGTGAAAAACGCTTCATTGCTTTCATATTTATATTGATGTAAGAGATCTTCTCCCCAAACTTTGATATGAATTTCCATTGAGGTATTAAAAGCTCTGCACACTTTAGCTTCAATATGTACCACATTACCCAATTTGATCGGGTTCTTGAAGCTTAAATTGTCTACAGAAGCAGTCATACTCGGTGTATTACAATGTCTGCCTGCTGCTATACCAGCAGCAATATCCATCCAGTACATTAAACGTCCACCCATCAGATTGCCGAATGTATTGGTATCATTGGGTAATACCAGCTCATTCATGATAGTAAAACTCTCACTCACTTTTTTCCCTTCCATACATTTAAAATTTTGGCAAAGATAAGGGAGATGTCTGAGTACTGTGGAATATGAAATGAATAGCGGCTGATACCGATGTTAAATGATCACATGCTCCAGTTTCGACAAATAATCATCCTCAACATCTGCACCTATGCCATGTGCATTCGTAAGTTGTAGCTCCATGCCCGAGTAAGTGACGCCACCTTTAACCGGGTCCTCTTTGTGTCCTAGTAGGCATGTATCCAAATCATAAAATTTGATATTATCCTTTGCCATTGCAAAATGAACTTTAGCAGTTAGTGCAACCCTGCTTTCCAACATGCCCCCTAACATACAGGCAATGCCATGCTGCTCTGCAATTTCATTGATGCGAATAGCTTCTCTGATACCCCCGCTCTTTGCGAATTTGATATTGATGTAATGGCAAGCATTATTACATATAATGCGAGCTGCATCATGATGCGTAAATACACTTTCATCTGCCATCACAGGTATCGGAGAGCGCTTGCATAGTTCGGGTAACAAATGATCATTCCATTTACGCATCGGTTGCTCACAGAACTGAATCTGATATTCACTTAAGGATGTCAATGCAGTGACAGCATCTTCGTAAGACCATCCTTGATTGGCATCAATGCGGAGAATGATGGTGTCTCCAATAGCAGCCCTGATTTTTTTGATACGCTCAATATCTGTCGCCACATCTTTTCCCAACTTCACTTTTATCATATTCACACCTTTATCCTTGAAAGCAATGGCTGTTTGGGCCATCGTTTCAGGGTCGCCAATACCAATGGTCAGGTCACTCTCTATTTTTTTTAATTGTCCGCCAAGAAACTGATAAAGAGGCTGCTGTGCATACTTGGCAGCAATATCATACAAGGCCAGATCAAAAGCGCTTTTTGCAGTATAGTTGCCTGCCGTAAAAAGGTCCAATTCATTCAAACGATCATCGAGTGCTAACGGATCTTTACCCTTCCAAAGTATTGCAAAATCCTTGGCCATTTCAAAACAGGTAGCCTGCGTTTCCGCAGCTATCATGGGAAATGCAGAACATTCTCCTACACCGATAATACCCTCGCTGGTATGTATTCTGATGAATATATTCTGAGCATAATGCATGGTACCAGTTGCGATGGTAAAAGGTACCATTGGGATGGAATACTTATAGATCTCAGTTTGTGTAATGGTCATTCGCGAATTTCAGGAATTATCGCAAATACTTCTCACATTTCTTCCAATATGCAAAGAAAGAAGGATAGTATCCCGTTACTTCCGGAAACATCCAACTTCTGGATTCTTGTATCCCTTCATAGTGCTTCGTCAGTGGATGTTCTTTAAAATACATCTCCGATGCTGGAAATAGTTTTTTCAATTCCAGAAATGAACCTGTATATATTTTAATTGCAGGGATATTTTTCTTTGCCAGCTGAATGATAAAAGAAAGTACCAGTTCACTAACAGGATAATTTTGAAAATGATTTGGCTCTAATAAAAGAATACGTGCGCCTGACTCTTCCCTGTGCCAATCAGGATCAAGTTGATAACTGTTGTACACAAAAACTTTCTTTTCTTGTAGATCTAGTTTTTCTGATTCAGGTAGGTTGGTAGATAATGACAGTGATGATCTTTCTCTCATGATGTCCGGCACCTTAAAGTCATTGAACGCGTCATAGTCTACCGATAAGAATGTATTCAATTGATGACTACCTGTATACTTATTGATGTTGTCCTGATTTGCTACATATTTTTTACTGCTAAAACTTCCTGCTACCCATTGCCAACTCAAAGCATTACTCGCAAGATCCCCATCTAGTAAATGATAATACATCCATTGCGATGGCGATGACCAATGTGCTCTTCCTATATTGCAACATAACATCGAAGTATACATTCGCAAATGGTTGTGCATATATCCGGTTCTGTATAATGTATCTATGCCTTTATCAATTGCTTCAATTCCGGTTGTAGCATTCGTTACCGCAGTACACATTTGATAATGATCTGTTGATGGCTGTGATTGTTTCAGATCAGTAAAGATCGCATCGTCCTTGGCTTGCCATACTCTTTGATAATATTCTCTCCAGGCCAATTCCTGTAACAATTTCTCTGACTGGTATACAGTATATTTTTTCAATACAGATGATCGGATCTGTGATAAAGAAATAACTCCCCTCGATAAATACGGTGAAAGTCTTGTGACTGCACCATCTAAAAAATTTCTTGTCTTCCCATAGGCTATTGGATTAATGGATGCAATACGAGCTTTGATTGCAACTATTTCTAATGGAAAATCATGTGTACTCATATTCTGATCAGTTTATACGCTCGAAGGGTGTCTAAAGTAAGCGGATTGCCTTCGTTCAAATTTTTATATTGTAAAACGTCACATAAAAACCCTGTATGATCACCTCCCGGGAAACTGCTGATGGAGCTCAATAACATTACTGCTAATGCATCTTTGAGAATCGGATAATGATTCCAGGTGGATAATAATTTTCTTTTTTCCAATCGCTCCATTTTATTGATCTGATGCCCTGATTTTTTTCCCAGCAACTCAACAAGTCGATATTGTTTTTCTGATAATAGCTGCAAAACGAACTCATGATTACCAATGATATTCTCCAATGTTTTTGTGCCCTCATAAATACCACAAACAAATCGCTTCGGCTGCATGCTGATTTGATTGGCATAGGTAATAATGTGCATATTGAATGAACCTTTATCGTCTTTACTACAGATAGAGTAGACAGGTAAGTTCACTCGATTCCAGGGTCTTTTTGGCATATACAGGTTTGTGATTAGGATTTAGAAAGTGAAGCAAGAAATTTTTCTGCATTAAGCAGATGTTCTTTTCTCTTTGCTTCATTCATTTTATCAAAAGTTCTTACCAGCATTCCGAGTCTGGGGTTTTGTAAAAAGAAATCTCGGTGGATGTCCATGAATCGCCAGAATAAACCATCCCATACTTGTTGCCAGCTGCCCTTTTCATAGTTGCTCATCTTCATAATATAATTACTGCCACTGATGTATGGCTTGGTGGTCATAAGTCCACCATCTGCGAATTGCGTCATGCCATATACATTGGGGACCATTACCCAATCATAGGCATCAACAAAAAGTTCCATGAACCAGCGATAGACTTCATCAGGATCAAACTCACATAAGAGCATAAAGTTGCCGAGTATCATCAGTCGTTCAATATGATGGGCATAACCACTTTTTAAAACTTTTTTTATCACATCATCTACCGGAGCAATACCGGTGGTTCCGGTCCAGAATGAGGCAGGTATCTTTCTGCTAAAGCCCCAATAGTTTCGCGTTCTTTGCGCAATGTTCTCCCTTTGATACACGGCTCTGATAAACTCTCGCCATCCTAGTACTTGTCTGATAAATCCTTCCAGAGAATTCAATGGAATGTCTTTCTGGCTGGCAGTCTCTAAAGCAGCCTGAATAACTTGATGCGGGTTCAACAATCCAATATTCAACATTGGTGTAAGTACACTGTGTTGAAGGATTGAAGCACCTTTGACCATTGCATCTTCATATGGACCAAACAAAGCAAATCGATCTTTCAAAAATGCTTCTAACCACACTTGAGCTTCTGCATGTGTGACGGGGTAAAAATGTGAATGATCTCCAAATGGATTCCCTGCTTTGCCAGGATTGTTCGGATATATTTTATTGATCGCTTCAATCGCTTCTTTTACATATCTGTTGCTTTCCGGAAAAGGTTGAGAAGGCTCAGGAGTATTTTTTGGATATTTTTCGCGGTTGTCAGTATCAAAAGTCCATTTACCACCTAAAGGCTGACCCTTTTCTGTCAGCAAAAAATTTCTTTGTTTCCTTTGATGGATATAAAAATCGGTTTGAAAATAAGTCTTCTTATTGTCGAAATATGCATCGATCTCTTTTGGTGTATTGATAAAATTTGGATTATCATACAAGATCAATGCTAATTTATTTTCAATACATCCCTTTTGAATACGCTTCAACAACCATTCATCTGTTGGGTCTGTGGTATGAATTTTTTGGATCCCTTTTTGATGAAGAGCCGGTAGTAATTTCCGTATATCACTCAATATTTCATCAGCATTGATATAATTGATGGTAAATCCCTCTTCTATCAATTCATCCGCAAATGCTTTCATGGAAGCACGATGAAGAATGAGTTTTTGTTTGTGAAAAGCATATTGATTAAAAAAAAGAAATTCCTCCACTAAATAGATGGTTCTTTCTTTAATCACTGCTGGATTATTCCGGAATAACTGATGCGGAAAAAGGAGGGATATTTCTTGATTCATGATCACTTAACAAAACAAAATGGGCTGCTTATTGTTTATAAGCCCATAAAATCTTGTTATGGAATCTCTCAAAGGTAAAAAAGTATTATTGATCGGTGCTTCAGGCGGTATAGGAATGCGACTGGCTAAATTATTGACAGGTTCAGGTGCATTGGTATTCATAACAGGACGTAACGCCGAAAAACTAGCTGCAGCTGGTGACCAGGCGGGTATTCCATCGAGTCGACAGTTTCAATTGGATCTAACAAATGAATCATCTGTATTCAATACCGTTGCTGCTGTTCAGCAAGATGGTCCGGTTGATATTTTAATCAATGCCGCAGGAATTGGCATCATTAAAACAATGGATACGCTTACGACAGAGGATTTC
Source organism: Sediminibacterium sp. KACHI17 (assembly GCF_040362915.1). Lineage (NCBI taxonomy): Bacteria > Pseudomonadati > Bacteroidota > Chitinophagia > Chitinophagales > Chitinophagaceae > Sediminibacterium > Sediminibacterium longum. Next base: position 3,008,752 of record NZ_AP029612.1, read on the forward strand.
ATTCAAACGCTACAAATCAATTTGATCGGCAGCTTCTGGGTTACCAAGGCTATTCTGCCAGCCATGAAAGAGGCTAAAAAAGGGCTGATCATTCATATTCCGGGGGTATTAGGAAAAGTGCCAATGGCGGGTGCGGCAGCTTATAGTGCCAGTAAATATGGGCTTGTGGGTATGATGCAAAGTATTCGGGAAGAATTGAAGAGGACAGAAATACGTATTACAAATCTCTTTTTAGGGGGCGTAGATAGTCCATTCTGGGATACCATTGACCTTAGGGTGCAACGAGATAAAATGGTGGTTGCTGAAGAAGCCGCAAAAGCGATTTGGTTCCTGTGCCAACAACCGGCCAGTGGTGTGGTCAGCGAAATGGTACTACAGCCATTCAATCATCAGGCGATTTAATGAAGGATTGTTCCGTTGCTGTATAAAATCTTTTTTTTAAACGTTACAGCACCGATATTCGCAGTACGAACGAATGTTAGCAATGAATATCTCCTTTGACAATACCCAAAATGCTTTCGCATACAAATCAGATAAAGAACTGAAAAGTGCTAAGTTTTTATTTAGTACTATGGGTTATCCTTGGTTTGTGCAACTAGGTACCAGATTGACTCCCTTTATCATGAAAACAGGATTACCTGTTCATGGAATCATTCGAAAAACCATCTTCAAACAATTTGTTGGAGGAGAAACACTGGAAGAAACTGCTGCTGTAGGTGCTACATTGGGTAAATATGGCGTTCAGGTGATCCTGGATTATGGTGTAGAAGGGAAAGAAGGAGAAGATAGTTTCGATCATGCAACTGAAGAGTTTATTCGTGTGATCAATTATGCTGCTACACAAACCAATATTCCCTTTATCAGTATTAAGGTTACCGGATTAGCTCGTTTTGCATTATTACAAACATTAAATGACGCTCCGCGTTTACGCAGTGGTATTCATGATCATGAGGTTGAAATCGATGAGTGGGACAGGGTTCGTGAACGTATGTATGCAATTTGTGAGATCGCTTCTGAGAAGAATGTAGGTGTACTTATTGATGCGGAAGAAAGTTGGATACAAGATCCTATTGATAGACTGACCATGGAAATGATGGAGATCTTCAATAAGCAAAAAGTGGTAGTTTATAATACGATTCAGTTATATCGACATGATCGGTTACATTTTTTGAAATTATCACATCAGATCGCTCAGCAAAAAGAGTTTCTTTTGGGTGTGAAACTGGTTCGTGGGGCTTATATGGAAAAGGAGAGGGCAAGAGCCAAAGAAATGGGTTATCCTTCTCCGATACAGCCGGATAAAGAGACCTCAGATAAAGATTATGATCTCGCAGTACGTTATTGTATCGATCATCTGGATCAAATCGCTGTTATCGTTGCCTCACATAATGAAGCCAGCAATTTGTTAGCCGCTGAATTATTGGATCAAAAGAACATTCCTCATAACCACCCTCATATCCATTTTTCTCAGTTATATGGAATGAGTGATAATATCACATTCAACCTTGCAAAAGAAGGCTTTAGCGTCAGCAAATACCTTCCTTTTGGACCTATCCGGGATGTGATCCCTTACCTGATGAGAAGAGCACAGGAAAACAGCAGTGTGAGTGGACAAACCGGGCGAGAGTTGTCATTGATCAAAAGAGAGCTGGTCCGTAGGAGATCCGCATAGAATTCACAGCTTCTCAACATCCCCAATTTTTTTGCCGACCATCATCGCATAGGTGACGTATTTTGCGCTCATGCAGCAATATCATCAGTTACTTCAGCATATTCTTGACCATGGTACACAAAAGACCGATCGTACGGGAACTGGTACGATCAGTTGTTTTGGTTATCAAATGCGTTTCGACCTTCAAAAAGGGTTTCCCCTGGTCACTACAAAAAAATTACACCTCAAAAGTATTATCTATGAATTACTTTGGTTCCTGAATGGAGATACCAATATCAAATACCTGAACGAGCATGGAGTGAGTATTTGGAATGAATGGGCAGATGCAAATGGGGAACTTGGACCTGTATATGGAAAACAGTGGCGTAGCTGGGCAGGACCGGATGGAACCGTTACTGATCAGATCACAGATTTGATCCAGCAGATCAAAAAAAATCCTGATAGCAGAAGATTGATCGTGAGTGCTTGGAATGTAGCAGATCTTCCCAAAATGGCATTGATGCCTTGTCATACACTGTTTCAGTTTTATGTAGCAGATGGGAAACTGAGTTGTCAGTTGTATCAACGTAGTGCAGATGTGTTTCTGGGTGTGCCTTTCAATATCGCTTCATATGCATTGCTCACTATGATGATTGCCCAGGTTTGTGATTTGGAGTACGGAGATTTTGTACACAGTTTTGGAGATGCTCATTTGTATAATAATCATATTGAGCAGGCAAAATTGCAACTCAGCAGAACTCCTTACGATTTGCCAACCATGAAGATCAATCCGGGTGTGAAAGATATTTTTAGTTTCAAGTTTGAAGACTTTACACTCGAAAACTACCAATGTCATCCACATATCAAGGCTCCGGTAGCAGTGTAAGAGATTTAGGAATATTGGATCATGAATAAAAAATAAGGAAGGCAGTTAATAAAGGGTTGTGTCAATTTGATATCTGCCATCTGACATCCGCGATCAAAAGATACTATCTTTGACTATGGTCATTTCTCTGATTGTAGCTGCAGCTACCAATAATGGAATCGGTAAAGACAATCAACTATTGTGGCATTTACCAAAGGATCTTCAATTTTTTAAGAAGACCACATGGGCCATGCCTGTTATTATGGGTAGAAAGACTTTCGAATCATTGTCTGGTAAGCCATTGCAGGGTCGTTTGAATATTGTGATCACCAGAAATAAAGACTGGAAGCCTGATGGCATAGTGGTAGTCCATTCGCTCGCTGATGCTTTGTTTGTTGCAAAATCAGCTGACTATAAAGAAGTGTTTGTGGCAGGTGGTGGAGAAATTTATAAAGAAGCTTTACCCTTGGCTCATAAAGTATACCTGACAAGGGTTCAAGCCGAACCGGAAGCGGATACTTTTTTCCCGGACCTATCCGCTGATTGGCAATTGATATTTGATGAGCCTCATTCGGCAGATGCAAAACATGCTTTTGCTTTTACATTTCAACGCTGGGAGCGATCTTAAATCATTACAGCATGGCGTTTATAGAAATGGCATTTGCTGTCACCGCACCTCTTCTTATACTATTATCGTGGTGGAAACAGTTTCGTTATCATACATATGCAAAAGCAATACTTTCCGCCACTTGTATGGTAACTATCGCCTATTCAGTTTTTCTGATACAGCAGTTAATTCATATGGCGCAATTAGCACAAGAATTGATCAAGCAATCAGGAATGAAAATAGATGATCTGCCGCCATTTGAACCGGATCCTTTTTTTTATCGATTAATGGCTATGATTATTCTGCCCTGGCTGTTTTTGATTCGTAAATGCAGAAATACACCTTGGCTGGCCATCGTTTTGTTGTTTGTGATCTATTTCGGAGGCACCGGATCATGGAACCAGTATGATCTGGTTTTCAAAGTACTCCAATATATCAGCTTACTCTGTGCCGTTTATGCTTTACTTTGGTTACTTAGAGAATTGCCATTTCAAAAAAGAAAGAGAAAAGAATACAGCAAAAGATCCTAACTTATGTATTCATCAATACGCATTGCAGTTAAGCGATTTTATTATTATCTGACAGCTCATAATGCTAAAGGACATGGTGTACATTCTCCATTCGTTTTTGATTTTATTCAAAACGTTTTAAATGATGATCGTTTTTTTTATGCCTATCAATCAATAGAGAATTTACAAAAAAGGATGCTGTATGATAATAGCATCTCTAGTCTGGAAAACTTTGATTCAACAGACAGCGGTGATAAAATGCCTCAAGTCCGTATTGCCGATATTGCACGATCATCAGAAACGCCCCTTAAATATCGACAATTACTATTCAGGATCATTGACCATTACGCACCTGTATATTTATTGGAGCTAGGAACATCTCTAGGAATTACCGGAGCTTATTTAGCAATGGCTAATCCATCAGTGGTATTAACGACTTTTGAAAACTCTGCCAATATCGCTTCTCTTGCAAAAGCGAATTTTCAAAAACTGGGTATTAAGAATATACGTGTGATCGAGGGAGATCTTGGCCAGCATTTATCTACTTGGCTCAATGATCAATCCCAAATCGATTTTGTATTCATCTCGGGACGTTATCAATATATTTCGATCATGCATTACTTTAATCAGGTACTTTCTCATACACATGAATACAGTATCGTGGTTATCAATCATATTCATTGTAGTGATGGAATGGAAAGGTCCTGGAATGAGATGAAACATCATCCTGCCGTAACGCTTAGTATCGATCTTTTCCAAATGGGGCTCATATTCTTTCGGAAAGAGTTCAAAGTCAAACAGGAACTGGCGATCCGTTTTTAAAAGCAGCTATCTTTTACACGAAATGGTCTGGCATATTGAGGCATGAGCATCATCGTTTGCCTTTAATTGAAAAATAGCTTAAATTGGAAACATGATTCTTGGAATACTCAATGAAACAAACGATAGAAGGGTCTCACTCCTGCCTGAGCAGGCTGAAACGCTGACCAAGCAACAAGTCTCAGTATGGATGGAGCCGGGTGCCGGCCAGAATGCTTTTGCGGATGATCAAATTTATTCAGCAAAGAATGTTGTGCTGAAAGACCGATCAGAGATTCTACAACAAGCTGATTTGATTTTGATGATTCATCCACCCTCAAATGATGAAGTTGCATTACTTAAGTCAGGAGCTATTTTGGTAGGCGTTTTCCAACCATTATTTCATGTTGAGTTGATGAAGCAACTTGCTGCTAAAATGGTGACAGTCTTCAGTCTCGACATGATTCCTCGTACTACACGTGCTCAAAGCATGGATGTTTTGAGTAGTCAGGCCAATATCGCGGGCTATAGAGCAGTATTGCTTGCGGCTACGCTTTTCCCACGTTATTTTCCGATGTTCATGACAGCAGCAGGAAGTATTCCACCTGCAAAAGTATTGATCATTGGAGCAGGCGTAGCTGGTTTACAGGCCATCGCAACAGCACGAAGACTCGGAGCCGTGGTTGAAGTCTCTGATACAAGACCTGCAGTAAAAGAAGAGGTGATGAGTTTGGGAGCTAAATTCATTGAAGTGGAAGGTGCGGCAGATGCTTCCAAAGCGGGAGGTTATGCAGTGGAACAATCCGAAGAATTTAAAAAACGCCAACAAGAAAGATTAGCTGCTTCGGTTGCTAAGTCTGATATCATCATAACTACAGCACAAATACCGGGTAAAAAAGCTCCTTTGTTGATCAATGAAGAAATGTTGAATAGTATGAAGCCGGGAAGTGTGGTCATCGATCTGGCAGCAGCTACAGGTGGTAATGTATTTGCAACGCAAAACAATGCAACCATTATGCACAACGGGATCACAATCATGGGTAACAGCAATCTGGCAGCTGATATGCCCTGGGATGCCAGTAAATTATATGGAAAAAACATTCTAAACTTCCTGCAACTGGTGATCAGTAAAGAAGGGAATATAACATTGAATTTTGAAGATGATATTGTTAAAGGATGTTGTATCACACACGTAGGAAATGTAGTGAATGACAGAGTCGTGAATAGTCAGTAGTGAGTACATCGAGAATAAAAATTACTACTCACTATCCACTTAAATTAATAAATAAATTCAACTTACAATCATGGAAACAATATTAAACTGGGTACAATCTCACATTGATATCATTTACATCGTGATACTCTCTGTGTTTTTAGGAATTGAAGTGATCGGCAGAGTTCCCAGTGTACTTCATACTCCATTGATGAGTGGTGCAAATGCCATACATGGAGTTGTTATCATCGGAGCGATCATCGTAATGGGACAAGTGCAGTCCGGAAATTATGCCGCATTGATCATTGGATTTCTTGCTGTTGTATTGGGAACCTTGAATGTTGTCGGCGGATTTGTGGTGACAGATAGAATGCTGGAAATGTTTAAAAAGAAAAAATAATACTGTTAATAAAACAGTACGAAAATAGATGCCATGGAATTAAGTCTGCTTACAGTTTGTTACCTCATCGGATCATTGACCTTTATCATTGGTCTTAAAATGTTGTCACATCCCGATTCTGCGCGAAAAGGTAATCTAGTGGCAGCGGTGGGTATGGCCATTGCAATTTTTGGGACCATCTTTTTATATGAGAAAGAGGGTGTTAAGCTTGGCAACTACGGCTGGATTTTTGGAGGATTACTGGTAGGAACAATCATTGGTGTTCTCGCAGCCAAAAAAGTAAAGATGACAGCCATGCCGGAAATGGTCAGTTTATTCAATGGTATGGGAGGAGCCTGTGCAGCTTTGATCTCTGTAAATGAGTTCGGGCATATCAATGAGATGATGACCCACGCAGCCGAAACAATGGCGAATATTCCGGGTTGGCACACACAGGTATTTAGCGCTGAGTTTGCCGGTACATTAATTACTATTTTTTTAGGCTTGATCATTGGTGCAGTTTCTTTTGCAGGAAGTATCATCGCATGGGGTAAGTTGAATGGAAAAATAAAAGACTTTGCTTTTCCCGGGCAGCAAATATTTAACCTGGTATTATTAGTAGCCACACTGATCACAGCCTGCTATTTGGTTTTCAACTTGAATGCAGACAATGCCTATCTCTTTTATGCGATCACTGCTGCTGCACTGGTCTATGGTGTTTTATTTGTTTTGCCGATCGGTGGTGCTGATATGCCCGTTGTGATTTCACTGTTAAATTCTTTCACGGGTGTTGCTGCTGCTTGTGGTGGATTCCTTTATGATAACCAGGTAATGTTAACCGGTGGTATCCTTGTTGGGGCTGCAGGTACATTATTGACGATTTTGATGTGTAAGGCGATGAACAGAAGTTTGACGAATGTATTGATCGGATCATTTGGCGGATCAACTACTGGCGCTGGTATTGCAAAAGGTACACAAGGCAGTTACAAAGAAATATCTTTATCGGATGCTGCTGTTTGTATGAGTTATGCCAATAAAGTGATCATCGTTCCGGGTTATGGATTAGCAGTAGCACAAGCACAGCACGTTTGTCATGAGTTGGAAAAATTATTGGAAGAAAAAGGCGTGAATGTCAGCTATGCGATTCATCCGGTAGCAGGACGTATGCCGGGTCATATGAACGTATTATTGGCAGAAGCTGATGTGAGTTATGATAAACTACAAGAAATGGAGCAGGCTAATGATGAGTTTAAAACAACAGATGTGGTATTGATATTAGGCGCCAATGATGTAGTAAATCCGGCTGCGAAAACAGATCCGGCCTCACCGATCTATGGTATGCCTATATTAGAAGTAGAACAAGCAAAAACGGTCATCGTTAATAAGCGGAGCATGAAACCGGGCTATGCAGGTATTGAAAATGAATTATTCTTTCAACCCAAAACCTCTATGTTATTTGGTGATGCCAAAGCTGCATTACAAAAACTGGTAGCTGAGATAAAGTCATTGTGATGATTTATGATGGCTTGCTTACTTTTGTTCTATGACCTTACCTCATGAACTGATTCAGTCACTACAATCTGTCAAAGGATTTCAGGAATCTTCTTTCAGAGCTGTTCATGAATCTGGTGAACAGGTTACGGCAATCCGGTTGAATCCTGCTAAACAATCAGTCATACAGGATAAGTTCACAGGACAAGCCATTCCCTGGTGTCCCTTAGGCATTTATTTGAATGAAAGACCCTCTTTCACATTCGATCCATCTTTTCATGCCGGTGCATACTATGTACAAGATGCCAGTAGTATGTTTTTATGGGAAGCTATTTCTCAATTAGTACCGGATCCTCGTAATAAAAAAGTATTGGATCTATGTGCGGCACCGGGTGGAAAATCTACTTTGCTGGCTTCCTATTTTACAGATGGATTATTGGTCAGTAATGAAGTGATTAAATCACGGGCGAGTATCTTGGTTGAAAACCTCACCAAATGGGGTAATAGCAATGTGGTGATCACCAATAATGATCCTGTTCATTTTCGTCAAGGAGGAATCACATTTGATGTAATTGTAGTGGATGCTCCTTGCAGTGGTAGTGGCTTATTTCGAAAAGATCCCGATGCTATTTCCGAATGGAGTTTAGATCACGTACAACATTGCAGTCTTCGTCAACAACGCATACTCGATGATATCATTCCATCATTAAACGAAAATGGAATATTGATCTATGCAACTTGTTCCTATTCTTTAGAAGAAGATGAAATGATCGCAGATTGGTTGATGTCTTCCGGAGAATTTGAAGCACTCTCTATTGCTATTTCTGAGCAATGGAATATTGTTCAGACCTTCTCTGAAAAAATGAAAGCTCCGGGCTATCGTTTTTATCCTGATCGACTAAAAGGGGAGGGCTTTTTTATAGCTGCTTTTCGAAAAAAAACGCCTGCTTTTGCGCTGGGAAAAGGGAAATTGTCGGCCTTGAAATCACCACAAAAGCATGAGTTTGCACAGGTTCATGAATTTTTGTCTGCTGCAGAAAATTTTTACCTGTTTAAACAGGGTGATCAGTTTCGCTTATTTGATAAGCAATGGCAAGAAGAACTTCAACAATTGGCAAGTAATTTATACATACGCAAAGCCGGCGTTGGAATCGGAGAGATAAAAGGAAAAGACATTATTCCTGCTCATGAATTGGCGATGAGCCTGCTTCCATTAGCGCATTTTAATCAGGTTGCTGTCAATACAGATGAAGCCCTTAAATATTTACGAAGACAAGATCTACAGCTGGATACATCCAAAGGCTGGAACTTGGTCATGTACGAGCACTTACCATTAGGATGGATCAAAGCGCTCCCTAATCGTATCAATAATTACTATCCACAGGAGTGGCGCATATTAAAACAATAAGAAGCGGGAAAAGGGCTTATTAAGCTCACTTTTACTTACCCGTAAGGCCTGAAATGCGTACATTTGCCATTCTCTGTACTTGCAAATGGATATGAAAAAAGGACTGTTTTTTATTGTGATATTATTGTTGGGCTTCCGTGTGGCAGCACAACAGAAATTGTTGCTAAAGGGAAAGCCTAATTCCATGTATGTCGAACATAGAGTAGGAGAAAAAGAATCCTTATCATCTATTGGTCGCATGTATGGATTAACCGCTTCTCAGCTATCTCGTTTTAACGGAAGAAGTCCATCAGCAGTTTTGTCAAAGGGAAGTACTTTAAAAGTACCCTTAAGTATATCAGATATTTCTCAGAAAACAGGAACACCTGTTTATCATGCCGTTAGTAAAGGGGATAACTTATTCAAGATCAGCCAACGCTATAATAAAGTACCGGTATCACAACTTAGAACTTGGAATAAATTGGGCGCTTCCGGGGTGAAGAACGGACAGGAACTGATCATTGGTTATATTAAGATCAATACTGATCAATCGTTGGCATCATCTTCACAAAAGGAAACTGTGGCAGACAAAGTTGCTGAGACAGCTGTTGCAACAGAAGTAGCAGCTAAATCAACGGTATCTGAACCTGCAAAAGCAGTTCCTGTGAAAGAAAAGGAAGCAGCACAGGAGTTTCATAAAGACAATGAGGAAAAGAACAATGCTACTGCTCCTGTCAATAGCTCATTGTCAGATGAAGGATTTTTTGCATCACTTTATGTAAGAGATGATCTCACCCTTGTACAGCAATATCGTTCTGGTGATGCAGCAACTTTTAAAACGATCAGTGGTTGGACAGACAGAAAGTATTATGTTCTGATCAATGATATCAAGCCGGGTACGATCGTTCGTATCACAACGCCGAATAATAAAAGTATTTGCGCGAGGGTTCTTTCTCCTTTACCCCTTACAAAAGGTGATGAAGGATTGTTATTGCGCATGAATAATGCAGCAGCATCTGCACTGGGCATGAAAGATGAAAAGTTTACGGTAACACTTACTTTTTTTGAATAAATCTATCTGGCATGAAAAAATGCTTGCTCAAATATTCTTGTCTCTTTATTTTAATGGTTTTCTCTGCCTGTTCTGGCAAGGGGCAAAGTAACCTGAGTATTTCGGTTGCAGAATTTGAGTCGAAACTCAATTCAGAGAAATTTCAAATCCTGGATGTAAGAACAGCCGGTGAATTCAAAGCAGGTTATTTGAAAGGGGCTCTTCAGGCAGATTGGTTGAATAAAAAGGAATTCGAAGAACGCACTAAACACCTGAATCCTGAAAATCCTTTGTTGGTGTACTGTGCTTCAGGAGTCAGAAGCGAACAGGCTGCTAAATGGTTATTAAAGAAGGGGTTTAAAGAAGTCTATAACCTGAAGGGAGGTACTTCCGCATGGCAACTGTCGGGAAAAAAACTGGAAGCTTCAGAAGTCAAAGCACAGCTTAGTGTCAGTGAGTTTGAGAAAAAAATTCAAACCGGAATCGTATTGGTAGATGTAGGAGCAGAGTGGTGCCCACCGTGTAAAAAAATGGATCCTGTAATTCGTCAACTGCAAGCGGAATTACCCGGAACATTTCAACTCGTTAAAGTGGATGGAGGAATTGATATTGATGTGATGAAACTTATCAAAGCAGATGCTCTTCCAACTTTTGTTTTGTATAAGAATGGAAAAGAAGTGTGGAGAGATTTTGGAATTATTGCAAAAGAAGTGATACGATCCAAAATCTTACAGTAAGATTCTATTGGGGACGATATCCTCGCAGAAAATCTGTTACAGACATTCTTTTCTTTCCCTCTAACTGCAGATCCAACACATGGATGAATCCATTCGAAGTAGCAAATTTTAAAAAATTCTTCCCGTCTGTAAACATAGTGCCAATAGGTTGTTGGTGATCCTGGTATTCGGTAGCACTTTTATAAATCTTTAAAACCTTACCATCTAGTTTGGTTAGTGCACCGGGGAATGGCGATAACCCCCGTATCAGATTATGAATGTCTAAAGTTGAATGTGACCAATCAATCACGCAGGTTTCTGTGAAAATTTTAGGAGCATGTTTCAAAACTGTATTTGTTGCTAATGCATCCTGAGGTTTTTCTTTGAGCGTACCTGCTGCGAGACCTTTGACTGTTTCAACCAAAAGGTCTGCACCAATGACTTTCATTCGGTCGTGTACATCACCGGCTGTTTCATCTTCCGCAATACCAAATGCGCGTTGCAAAAGGATATCACCAGTATCAATTTCGTGCTTGAGTTTGAAAGTGGTAACACCTGTTTCTTTTTCTCCATTGATCACAGCCCAATTGATAGGGGCAGCGCCACGATACTGGGGCAATAGGGATCCGTGAAGATTAATGGTTCCAAGAGGAGGCATATTCCATACTACTTCAGGTAGCATACGAAAAGCAACAACAATTTGCAGATCTGCCTTTAACTGCTGCAGACTGAGAATAAAATCCGGATCTTTTAATCTTATTGGCTGAAGTACAGGTAAGCCATTTGCAGTTGCATATTGTTTCACAGCACTTTCATGCATTTTCAGTCCTCTTCCGGCAGGTTTGTCGGGAGCAGTAACAACAGCTATAATATTCAATCCTGCTTTCATCAGTGCATCTAGTGATGCTACTGCAAACTCAGGAGTTCCCATGAAAATGATACGCATGTAATAAAGTCAATAGTGAAAGATCAAGCGTGAAAAGCTTTTTGACTTTTCACGCTTGATCTTTAAATTTTTATTCAAAATCTGTGTACAATAGATATTTCTTTCTGATCTTCTTAAAAGCTTCTAGTCCGGGTGCCCAACTGTCTCGAATCTCTTTTTCTGTTTTGCCTGCTTTGATTTGATTCATCAATGCATCTGATCCAGCGAGTTTATTGAAAAAAAAATCAGTCGGACGATCACTTTTGGGTTTAATGAAGAAGTTCTCTTTATCAGGGAAGAGCTTGTAAGCTTCTAGTATATATTTCAACTGAATTTTATTATCTACACTTTTCAATACCTGTTCATTGCTGCCAAAGAGATTCCAGCCATAACATTGTTTGTCTTTAAGTTTTGGCTCTTTTGCTCCATCACGGCTGATCGGAGTAAAAGCGTACATATTTTTTGGTAAATAAGGATGACCAAAAATAACAAAGGGGTGTTCTGTTCCTCTCCCTTCACTCAATACGGTTCCTTCAAAAAAACAAGTGCTGGCATACCAATAGATAGAAGCCATATCTGGTAAGTTCGGTGAAGGCTTTACCGGCAATGTGTATTTGCTTTTATGATCATAGGCTTCATTCTTAATGACCATAAAATGAAAAAGGGTATCACGTGAGGTGTTAGCTCTACGGTAATAATCGTTTCGTTCATTGGCTTTAGGGGATAGCCATTTTTCTCCCGCCAACATCATCGCGTATTCACCCATGGTCATGCCATATACAATCGGAATGGGTTGCATGCCTACAAAACTCTTGTAAGCAGTATCCAATATAGGGCCATCAACATAAAATCCATTGGGGTTAGGGCGGTCTAGTATCAGCAATGGTTTTCCATGTTCAAATGCTGCATCCATGAACTCTTGTAATGAAGAGATGTAGGTATAAAATCGTGTTCCTACATCTTGAATATCAAATAGTAATACGTCTACATCAGCAAGATCTTCTGCACTTGGTTTTCTTTTTTTACCATACAGGGAAATAACAGGGATACCCAATTGCGGATCTATATAAGTATCAACTTTTTCACCTGCATCTGCATCACCTCTGAATCCATGTTCAGGACCAAATACCTTGCTTATTTTAACACCCAATGTAAATAAGCTGTCTACAAGGTGTTTCTTCCCAATGGTAGCGGTGTGATTGGCAAAAATGCCTACTCTTTTTCCCTCGAGAAGCGGTAAATAAACTTCAGTACGATACGCTGCTGGTTTAACAGGTGCTACCTCAGGTTTATCTTGTTTTTTCCCAACACCAGACTTGGGCTGAGCGATTATTGTTGAGGAAAAAGCAATAAGGAATAAAACATATAAAAGATGCTTCATATAGCCATTTTTGAGCCCCGAAAGTTAACGAAAAATACTTGGCGATTCTTGATTCATAGATTGTACTTTTGTATTTCGATATGATTTAATCTGAACTTAACTTTTTATTCTGGTCTCTCTGATTCAGATGTCTTTGATAAGTTCCTTCAACTTTCAACACAACAAAAGAATATGCAACAAGTAAAAAAAGGTGATACTGTAAAAGTGCATTATCACGGTAAACTTACCAACGGAACAACTTTCGATTCATCTGCAGGCAGAGAACCTTTGGAGTTTGAAGTAGGTAGTGGCATGGTGATTCCCGGATTTGATGAGGGTGTTACCGGTATGACCATCGGAGATAAAAAAACAATTCATATTCCTGCTGATCAGGCATATGGACAAAAAGAAGAGCACATGATCATGGAGTTCCCTCGTGATCGTTTTCCTGCTGATATGGTTCCTGAAGTAGGTATGCAATTGAATATGAGCAACGGATCAGGACAAAACTTTCCTGTAGTGATCACAGAAGTTCGTGAAGCAGTTGTAGTATTGGATGCGAATCATCCTCTGGCTGGAGAAGATCTGATCTTTGATCTGGAACTGGTTTCGATCAATGGTGGTAGTTCTTTGATCATTACTCCGTAATCAACTAATCAACCTTTCAATAAAAAACTCCGGATACAATCCGGAGTTTTTTTATGCGTATGCTTTTATTTATTTTCTTCGTAACCACCAGCCCAGCCATAAACCTGTAAGTCCCCAGCCTACAACAGCATCTATCAGATTTGCCATCAGGTCGCGAGACTGAAACCAAATATGATTGGTATATGATAAATTAAAGAAGCCTATCAATCCAATACAAAGAGTTGCAGTGAGTATGGTTGAGAATGACGGATTGCCCATTTGTTTGAATATCCAACATACGAGTAACAGAATCACAATATTGATCGCCAGACCTCTTCCCATATTCACCCCCATATTCATATCCATAGACTTATGATAGGCTATTTGTGCCCAGGGTTTTCCAACGGCGGTTTCTGCTAATTTCTCTTGTTCTTCCATACTTGCACCATCCGGATAAGTTGGCAGGAAATAAGTGCCATCTTCCGTGAACTGACTACTCAGATACTGTAAGATACTATCCTGCTTTGGTGTGTAAGCTTGTGCAGGCCTATGTAATTCTGCTGCGGTCCAAGAAACGAATTGCCAGAGAAACAAAATAACGGCTCCAACAACTGAGCCAATTAGTGTTTTTTTCATGTGATTGTTTTTGGTTAAACACAAAATAGACAAGAGGTTTGGAATTTGCAAGTATGGGCAATCGCCTTATTCTTACATGTGTTCAAGAGAAATTCAATTATTTTGTGGCATGACGTCGAACGCATTTACTGTTACCGAAAGATTTTTAAGATATGTACAGATCGATACTCAAAGTGATCCACATAGTACCTTGAGTCCCAGTACTGAGAAACAAAAACATCTTTCGCGTTTGTTATTTGATGAGTTAAAACAAATAGGGCTCACTGATGTGTATACAGATGAGTATGGTTATGTATACGCTACCATACCTGCAAATATTGACCGATCTGTTCCTGTAATTTGTTTTTGTAGTCATGTTGATACTGCTTCGGATTGTAGTGGCACCAATGTTAAACCCATACTGCATAAAAATTATCAAGGTCAGGAGATCGTATTACCTGATGATACTACGCAGATCATTCACATGGAAAATCATCCGTATCTCAAACAGCAGATCGGAAAAGATATCATTACTGCAAGTGGACTTACATTATTAGGTGCGGATGATAAGAGCGGAGTAGCGATAATCATGGATATGGCTCACTATTTAATGCAACATCCGGAAATACCTCATGGTACAATTAAAATACTTTTTACTCCTGATGAAGAAGTGGGAAGGGGAACCGATCATGTTGATTTGAATCATTTGGGTGCTGATTTCGCATATACATTAGATGGGGGTGAGTTGGGTACTTATGAAGACGAAACCTTTAGCGCTGATGGATATACGCTTCACTTTTATGGTGTAAGCGCTCATCCGGGATATGCGAAAGGTAAAATGGTGAATGCACTGAAACTTGCCGGCATTCTTTTGCAACAGTTACCTGCAACAGAATGGTGTCCGGAAGCAACGCAGGGAAAGGAAGGTTTTGTGCATCCGGTTCATATGGAAGGAACCGCCGAAAAAGCCAGTATTGAATTTATCATCCGGGATTTTGATACCAGTCAGTTAGCTATATATGAAAATAGATTGCTTCAAATGGCAGAAGCAATTGTTACGCAATATCCAGGAGCAAAAGTGGAAGCTGTAGTACGCGAACAATACCGTAATATGAAGGAAATCATTGATCAGCATCCTGAAATGGAGATCAATGCAAGAGAAGCATATGCAATGGCGGGTATCCCTTTTATAAAAGAACCTATACGTGGTGGAACTGATGGGAGTAGACTTAGTTTTATGGGATTACCATGTGCAAATATTTTTACAGGTATGCAGGGTATTCATAGCAGACAAGAATGGGTGAGTGTCTATGATATGGAGAAGAGTGTTGAAGTATTGGTGAACCTGGTTCAGGCTTGGGCAAAATAAGTCTTACTAAATAAAAAAGGGATCACAATCATGGTGATCCCTTTTTGTATAGGTGAGTAGCATTAAATGATTTGCTCTGTGATCTTTCCTGTCTTTTTATTTTTTAAGATCAGTTTTTTCGTACCAAAGTGAGTCATTTCTTCCTTGATAAGATAATGGTCATTATCATAAGAGATGAGATGACTTTCTTTGGTCAGACCTGTTTGTCCTCGCCAGATATCGAGTTTTACAGGCTCCCATTGTTTGCTTTTTGCTGATTTATACGCTGCGTCCAGGATCGAGTTCACAACATATCCATCATAAAATGTTTCTTTGGGAGGAACTCCTTTTTCCATGGCATTGAACATATCCATGAACATATGGTTGTAGCCAAGTTCATTCAGCTCATCGCCAACAGGGAAAAGCCAACCTGTATTGCTCTCCGCTTTTTCTGCAACATAATCTGCCCCCTTTCCGGTAGTGAACATGTCAAAACCTGTTCTTAAAAAACTATTGATCCAAATAGTTCCTTCACTACCCATCACTTCATCACGAAGATCCAGTCCTCCTCGAAAGGTCCAGCTTACTTCAAATTGTCCGATGGCTCCGTTTTCATACTTCACTAAACCAATGGCATGATCTTCGGCATCAATGGGTTTTACTTGAGTATCTGCCCAGCACATCACTTCTACAGGCTTGATGTCTTTTCCGATATAACTTCTGGTGATCTCAACGCAATGACAACCAAGATCCAGAATACATCCTCCGCCTGCTTGTTCAATATCCCAAAACCATTCGCTGTGTGGGCCAGGATGTGTTTCTCTTGACTTCGCCCAGAGAATTCTTCCCAAAGCACCATTCTTCACACTTTCCATGGCTTTGATGAACTTGGGTGTATAAACAAGATCTTCCAGATAACCATTGAAGATGCCGGCTTCTTCTACTGCCAATAGCATTCTTTTGGCTTCTTCTGCATTTCTTCCCAAAGGCTTTGTAGTCATTACAGCTTTCTTATGTTTACAACATAACAAAACTGCAGCCTCATGTAAATTATTGGGAAGTGAGATGCAAACAACATCAACATCAGGATGTGCAATGGCTTCTTCCATATTTGTGGTCCAATGGTCGCACTGATAATCAACGGCGAACTTTTTGGCACTTTCTTCTCTGCGTGAATAGATGCTTACAATTCTATCACGACTTCTATAACCTTGTAATGAATCGGCATAAAATCGGCCAATAAAACCGGAGCCAAGCATGGCAATTTTTTTCATAATGAGCTGTTATGAGATATGAATGAGTGATAGCTTATGGTTCATGGCTTATAGTCCATAGTCCATGGACTATGGTGAGTAGTGAGTAATTAGTGATTTTTTTACTCACTACTCGCCATTCACGGCTAAGCTGTTTTCTTTTCTTTAAAGAACAAAATAAAATAAACCAGTACACCCATGGCAATGTAAGCAGGTACGTACCAGATATTTAGCCAGTTGTGGGTTTCACCTGTTTTATAAGTGTCAACGATATAACCACTGAACCAGGTTCCTATGAACATACCTACACCATAGGTAGCGAATGTGAACAGACCCTGTGCGGCATTTTTGATCTTTGCTCCTGCTTTTTTCTCAGTATACATGTATCCGGTTACGAAGAAGAAATCATAACAGATACCATGCAAAATAATACCCGCATATAACATCCATGTATTATTTCCGGTATCACCATACGCAAAGAAAACATATCGCAGGATCCATGCTGCCATACCCAATAAGATCATATTCTTCACACCAATTCTGTTGAAAAGGAATGGAATGGCAAGAATAAATACTGCTTCAGATACCTGTCCTAAGGTCATCTTACTCGCAGCATTTTCAAAATTCAGTTCATTCAGGAATGGATTGGCAAACCCATAGTAAAATGAAAGAGGAATACAAACAAGGATAGCGGCAATAAAGAAAATCAAATAAGGTCTTTCTTTAAATAATACAAATGCCTCGGTTCCCAATGCTTTTGAAGCTGAACCATCTGCACCGTTCGGAGGTGTATTGGGTAATACAAAGCTCAATAATCCTAGTCCAACAGATACAGCGGCAGCCATATGGAAAGTTGAAGCAGTTTTTTCGATTCCTAATTGTCCGATCAATACTCCCGCAACGATCCATCCGAGTGTACCGAAAACGCGAATCCATGGAAACTGTTTTCCGGGATCCGTCATTTGTGAGAAGGCAACACTATTACTTAATGCAATGGTTGGCATATATAAAAGGGAGTAACCCAGGATCACCCAGTAAAAAGTACTACTATCAGTTATTTGAGTGGCCAGAAAAAGAAGTGCGCCACCGATCAGGTGTAGTACACCCATGATTTTTTGTGCAGCAAAAAAACGATCAGCGATCATTCCGACAAAAAAGGGAGAGATCATGGTTGCAATGGCAAGAGCACTGTAAGCAGCACCAATTTCAACTCCTGTTGCCTGTAAATGTTCACCCATATACGTTCCCATGGTAACATACCAGGCACCCCAAATGAAGTATTCAAAGAACATCATGGAGGCAAGCAGCGATCCGGTTTTGGTATTCATATTGCTTTGGTTTTGGTTAGTTTCGTTAGATTAAAGCTTGAATAGGAAGTGATGAATTTACTGATTATTCAGTTTCCATTGTCCAATCAATAAAATTTTTAAATCTCTTCGCGTTCCATTGAGCCTCGAAGAACAGTTATAGGGGCAATGATGATCATTTTATCAGATAGATTGACGTAAATACGGATACCTGAATTGCGCAGTTAGGAATTTTGAAGCCATCGAAAAAGGTGGTATCATGATAGTATAAAAAAGGCTTATGGGAGATTGAAAAACTCTATTTCTTTTTCGTATTTCCCTTTGTTAGCAACCGCCCACTCGTAGATACTGGCTAGTCTTTTCCATTCGCCATCAATTTTTTCATAGATCCAGAAAGCGCCTTCTTTTGAGAAGATATTACTCTTGCCGAGGTAGAAAAAGCAAAGTGTATTGTTTCGTAAAAAGATCGGAGTTGAAAAATGATGAACTTCCATGCAGATCTTTTGCTGTGGCTTTAGTTTACTTTGATCTGTTTTGATCAGAAGTGGGTCTACCTTTTCTAAGGGGATCATAAATGCAAACGGAAACATTTTTGCCGGCCATTTCATACCCTTGATCAGATCCAATTGCGCAACGATATATTTTCGTTCTTCCAATGTGAATCTTGTTTTGCGTTTTACATATGCCGCCTGATCAGGATCCCATTCCTTAAATTCTTTATCAGCTAAAAAATTAGCTTTCACTTTATTGATGATAGCAGTATCTACCTTATCTGAATAGAAAAAAGTATCACATTCCTGATAGGTAAATGGGCGGTCATTGAACCAGTTACTATAAATATCTCTGATGAGTGTAGCCGCCGAAGAGTTTTCCTGAGCATGAACATGCAGAGAAAAAAAGAAACAAAAAAGAAAGAGGGGCGTATACAAACGCATACTATCCAACAAAATTGATGCCTTTAAAGATATTTAGATTTTTGGGATCCGCCCTTTAAAGATATTAGAATCGTATTAAGATAGTGCCTGAAGAATATCTGCCAATATATCTTCCCGATGCTCAAGCCCCACCGAGATACGGATCAATCCGGGTGTTATATTCACTGCTAGTCTTTCTTCTTCCGTGAGTTTAGCATGCGTGGTACTGGCAGGATGTGAAGCAATACTTCGCGTATCTCCCAGATTTGCAGTCAACGAGAGCATCTTTAAACGATTCAAAAAATGACGCCCTGCTTCCAGTCCACCTTTTAGTTCAAAACAAACAATTCCGCCTCCATTTTGCATTTGCTTGGTGGCAATGGCATATTGTGGATGACTCTTTAAAAATGGATATTTCAACCAGCTGAGTTTCGGATGATTTTCTAACGCAGTGGCGATGTGCAAAGCATTGGCAGCATGTCTTTCCATTCTTACATCCAATGTTTCCAGGCTCTTACTCAATATCCATGCATTGAATGGAGATAAGGCTGGACCTGTGCTTCTGCAAAACAGATAAATATCATGGATCAATTCTTTTTTTCCTACAATAACACCTCCCAATACGCGCCCTTGTCCATCCAGCCATTTTGTTGCAGAATGAACAACAAGATCAGCCCCATATTCTATTGGACGTTGGTTGACGGGTGTGGCGAAGCAATTATCTACATTTAAAATGATCTGATGTTTACGAGCCACCTTACCGATCATGTCCAGATCCAGTATATCCAATCCGGGATTGGTAGGTGTTTCGAGATAGATCATTTTTGTATTGGGCTGTATCGCTGCTTCCCATTCTTCTTCTGTAGCATTGGCGGCTATATATGAGTGATCGATTCCGTATTTCGGGAGGTATTTAGAAATGACGGTATGCGTACTTCCAAAAATGGAATTACAGGATAATAAATGATCCCCCTTTTTCATTAATGCCATAAAAGATCCAAAAACAGCGCTCATACCTGAAGCAGTTGCATAACCTACTTCAGCACCTTCCAGCGCACAGATCTTATCCGTGAACTCCTGCACATTCGGATTACTGAACCGACTATAAATATTATCATCCGTTTCATCTGCAAATGCTGCGCGCATGGATTCTGCATCATCAAAACAAAAACTACTCGTCAGGAACAGGGGTGTAGAATGTTCCATTTCATTCGTTTTATTCGTTTGTATGCGGATAGCATCTGTGATTTTATGGCGCATGAGAACTGTATTTAAGAAATTGTATCGAATAAGAGCCCGATGTCTAAAGATTTTTACAAATGTAATTCACGCATGCCCTTATTTTGCTGTTGAAATGCGGAATAATCAACTAAAGTATTTTGAAAGCAAACAGCCGTTTGTTTTAGAAAATGGGGCGGTATTACCTGAAATAACCATTGCGTATCGCACATATGGTGTTTGGAAAGGTGCCGATACCAAAGTGGTATGGGTTTGTCACGCGTTAACGGCGAATGCAGATTGTGCAGATTGGTGGAAAGGATTGGTGGGGGAAGGTTATTTGATCGATCCTGAAAAATACTTTATCGTTTGTGCCAATATTCTTGGTTCTTGTTATGGTACCACCGGACCCACCAGTATGAATCCGGAAAATCAACAGACCTATTTCAGTGATTTTCCATCGGTAACCATTCGTGATATGGTGAATGCACATATCCTCTTGCGTAAACATTTAGGTATTGAGCAAATATTTTTACTGATGGGGGGAAGTATGGGTGGTTATCAGGTGTTGGAATGGGCAGTTATGGAGCGATCATGCATTCAGAAAATATTTCTGATTGCTACCTCACCTTCAGAGAGTGCATGGGGAGTGGCTGTTCATACTGCACAAAGACTTGCCATAGAAGCAGATCATACCTGGAAAAATAAAGAAATGAATGCAGGTACTGCCGGATTGAAAGCCGCTCGTGCCATTGGAATGCTTACTTATCGTAACTATGGTATTTTTCAGCAAGCGCAAACAGATCCGGATCCTGAGAAGATCGATGATTTCAAAGCTTCATCTTATATCCATTATCAAGGAGAAAAATTGGTGAAGCGCTTCAATGCTTATTCTTATTGGTTACTTACCAAGTCAATGGATAGTCATCATCTGGCGCGGGGAAGAGGCGGAGACCTGATCCTTACATTGAAAAGTATACCTCAGCCTGTATTGATTATGGGAATCAAGAGTGATATCCTTTGTCCGGTTGATGAGCAGCGATTCATGAAAGAACATATGCCCAATGCTTCTTTAGTGGAAATTGATTCCACATATGGACATGATGGTTTTATTATTGAAACCGCTCAGATCAGCCATCACTTGAATGAATGGTTGATTGCAAATAGAAAATAGCAAACAGTTATTTACTAGGATGATAAACTCGGATCGCGTTTTTATATGCATCCTCTTTTTTTAAACTCATCTTTTTTGTTTTCTGCGCTGCAAACATTTCCATTTGATCGGTATAATGCGGACTTCCTTTTTTGGCGGATGCTCCATACGTATTGATACTTTCGATGATCGGTCCGTCTTTTGTAAAACGTACCAATTCAATGTAACTCTCGCCCTGATTGCCTTTCACCATACCATTCTTCCATGTTACAGAATACATGGCTGTTAATACATCGGGTAATCCGGGTAAGGGGATGGATTTATCACCTCGAACATGCTTCTGATAGTCGCCCAGCGGTACATTGGTTTTACCAAAATACTGCATAAGATCTTTTCTGGTATTTTCTAGTAAACTGATACAAATAGGGGTGGTGAGTATCGCGGGTCGCTTGCCTTGTCGGGCTAATGCATAGATCTGATAATTGATATGCGCAAAAATCGTAGCACCTGTATTTTGAATATCACTGTTGCGATCCCATTGTTTTAATTGATGGATCAAATCAGCAAGTGCAGGATATTGGGAAGCATTCAGCATAAAAAGACTATCGATATCAATCGCAAAGGAGAATTTTTCAGGATATCTTCCATCATATTTTATTCGTTTGAAATCTTCATACGAGACTTTATCATATTGTTTGATCAATTCAGCAAAACGCATGCTTCTGTTATTCTCTAATGTCTCGTATCCCATGGTAAGATCTGAGAGCTTGAAATTGTCTGGTCCTTCAGTAGCATGAAATGGAGAGTGGTTGGTATTGTATACAAATCCGGATGAAGGTTGTAAAACCTGTGGTAAATTTTCCAGCGGATGAATCTCTGTCCATAAAGTCTTGGAAGTATTGCCGGGTAAGGTTCCGCGCCAGTTGTACATTTTGTCACGAACCGGAATACGGCCATTGCTCAAATAATAAATGGTGTCATATCGGTCTGCGTAAACAATGTTGTATCCCGGAATGGCCATCATGTTCAAGGCTTTTTTAAATTCTGTGAAGTTCTTTGCCTTATTCAACCAATACCATTCCTCTAATCCGCGAATATCCATTTGAGCCGGCATGCGAATAGAAAAAGTACCCCGTTCTGTGATTACGGTTGGACCATATTTACTCCAATAAACTTTTCTTTTAACACCGATTCGGATGGCGGATACTTTTACTTTAAGATTTGCTGTTTTTTCTTCCAGCGTTTCCCATTGCCCATCAAATAAGTATTGTAGCTTATTATTGGGATTGATGGATAACTGATAGACATCTAATTTGTCAGGCTCATTCACGGTATGTGCCCAACCCAAATATTCATTCACGCCACTTAAGATCGTAGGTGCTCCGGGAAAATTGGCACCTATGATATTCCATCCTTCTTCGCTTTGCAAATGTGCTTCATACCAGCTTACCGGTCCTTCCAAAGGTTGATGAGAATTGATCGCCAGATAGGTTTGTCCATCAGTGGTCTTCCTGGAATTAAAAGCAAATGCATTACTGCCGCCCGGTTTCATGTCATCCAGAACGGGAACAGTATTTCCGAATATTGATTTTAATGCGCCATCAGCACCTGATAATACACATAATTGTAACACTGAATACTGCAACATATCTTTTGGCGTGATCGGGAAAAGTTTCTTCAGTAGAACTTCTTTGGGGTGAGCTTTAGCATATGCATTGAACCCTGCTGCATAGCCTTCTAATAATCGCTTATATGCCGGTGAAATATCTGACTCATATTTCGCTGCGACCAGTTCCTTAATGCGCATGAGATGTACAATATAATCTATGGTTGCACCCTCTTTTCCTTTATAGGCACCTAATAATGCTTTTCCGGCCATATAAGATTGTTGAATGGTGTAGAAGTCATCTTCCGCATGCGCCCATGCCAATCCATAAGCCACTTCGGCATCGGTAGGCGCAAAAATGTGTGGAACACCGAAGCTGTCTCTAACGATCTCAATTTTGTTGATGTTGAACTGTGCAGAAAGAGAGAGCACCAAAAGGGAGAAGCTGAGAAGAAGAATTGATTTTTTCATGGCAGTAGTATCTGACTGATTACAAATCTACCTGAATAAGGTTTGCAGAACCAAATCCATTCAGACTTGTTATTTTTGTTTAAATTAGTCATATGGGGATTTTAAAACAACTTGCAGAATACCTTTATCTGAGAAAAAAAGATCCGGATCAACCACGAACTCAATGGATGAAGTATATGCATGGTATGAACCGGATATCGTTGATCATGTTCATAATGGCTGTTTTGATCATCATTTTCAAGTTGGTGATCTTGCCTATGTTCCGCGGGTAAATCTTAGTTTTAGTAAAAATGCAATGCGTATACTGTTACTATTACAGCTGTTTCTGCTCATGAAAACTGTTTCAGTTGCGCAACAGGATACTTTGTTATGGGATCCGAGATCTGAATTGAAATGGTCCGACTTCAAAGGTATTCCGGATAAACAATCTCACTATGCTGCACTTACACATGCGGAAATCAGATATCAGGTAACGATGATTAAAGGGTTGGCTCGATTTGACTTTGCAAATCTTTTTCTCAAAAAAGCTTCCTGGACAAAAAATAATACCAATCTGATCTTATTGAAACATGAGCAGATCCATTTCGACATTGCTGAGTTGCATAAACGATTACTGATCAATCTCCTGTATACACGCGAGTTTCGCGCTGCTACTTTTGAAAAGGAAGTTAAATTGTTGGGTGACTCGATCAATAAAGCAAGAAGTATAATGGATGATAGTTTTGATCAGGATGTTTTACATTTTACTGATCGTAATCGATTGGACAAATGGGGAACAAAGATCAACCGTGAATTAGATCGATTGAAAGCATATGATCGAAACAGTATTTTGATCAAATTGATCAATTGATCTGTGAAGCGACTTTGATGATATGTCTGGCACTTTGTACAGAAGCATTGCCTCCTTCGGATAAAATATTTTTCAAAGAGCGATAATCATCGATTATTTTTTTACGGTGATCATCGTTATCTAAGATCAATCTAAGTTCTTTTACCAGGTTGTCTTTTGTTAGTTCATCCTGAATCAATTCTTTCACCACCTCTTTATCCATGATCAGGTTAACGAGTGAAATGTATTTGATGTTGATCAATCGTTTGGCTATTTGATAGCTGAGATTATTTCCTTTATAACAAACCACTTCGGGTACACCAAATAAGGCCGTTTCAAGTGTAGCAGTACCACTGGTTACCAGTGCAGCTGTGGATTTCAGTAGCAGATCATAAGTCTGATTACGAACACTCGTGATATTATTGCTGGTGTTTAAAAACGGAGTATAAAAATCGTCTTCTAATCCCGGAGCTTTTGCCACCACAAATGTATACGCAGGAAAATGAGCAGCAACACTCAACATGATCGGGAGTTTTTTGGCAATTTCTTGTTTTCGACTACCAGGGAGGAGAGCGATGATTTTACTTGTCTGAGAAGCAGTTTTATCTTCTGTTAACTGTTTACTGCCATCTGTCAACTTCTTGCCCACAACTTCCACTAAAGGATGGCCAACATACTCAACGTCCCAATTCCATTTATTTTTATAATAATCTTTCTCAAAGGGAAGAATACAAAGCATTTTGTCGATGCATTGTTTCATTTTTTTTACTCGATTCTCTTTCCATGCCCATACTTGCGGTGAGATATAATACACCACTTTGAATCTTTTTGCGTGTGCCCATTCCGCAATTCTTAAGTTAAATCCCGGGTAATCGATCAAAACCAATACATCAGGTTGCCATGCTTCAATATCTTGTTTACAGAAACGAATATTGCGAAGAATGGTAGGAAGATTTTTGATCACTTCAACAAAACCCATGAAAGCAAGGTCTCTATAATGCTTTACAAGTGTTGCGCCGGCTTCAGACATCAGATCACCACCCCAGCAACGGATGTCTGCGTCCGGGTCCTCTTTTTTTATTTCCTTGATAAGGTTACTGCCATGTAGATCACCACTGGCTTCACCGGCTATGAGGTAGTATTTCATGTGATTTGTCAATTGTCAATTGTGAATGGTGAATCGGATAATCATATAAAATATTATTGACCATTGACCATTCACTAGTCACTCATACCCGCAAAATACATTCACAAGAATGGATTCTGTTAATTTTTTTCATTCAACTAAAAAAATAGTTGTAAAACTAAAAAATTAGTTTTAGGTTTGTTTTGTCATTAAAATTTACCCCATGAAACCATTGACAAAAGCGGAAGAGCAGATCATGCATAGCATCTGGAAATTAGAAGAGGCATTTCTTAAAGATATATTGGAACTACAGCCTGAGCCCAAGCCACATTCTAATACAGTGGCTACGATATTGAAAATACTCGTAGAGAAGGGTTTTGTTGGCATTACCCCAGTTGGACGTATGCATCGTTATTATCCATTGGTATCTAAGGAAGAATATTCATCTAGTACCATTCGTACGCTGGTAGATGGATATTTCGAAGGTTCGTTTAGTGAAGCGGTATCATTTATGGTGAAGCAGAAAGATATCAGTATCCGTGAGTTGGAGATGTTGTTGCAAGAAATTAAAAATGCTAAAAAATAAAGTATGCTAAGTACTGCGTATTATTTTCTGCAAGTTTTATTGTGCAGTGGCATCATGCTGGGTTATTACTGGATGGTACTGCGGAATAAAAAATTTCATCAATACAATCGATTCTACTTATTGAGTGTAGCGATACTCTCATGGATCGTTCCTTTGATCAAGATCCAGTGGAGCAATAGTTTTGGTGACAATGAGCAAGTGATACGGTTTTTAACGGTAGTGGCAGATAATAATTCTGAATTGGAATCAGTCGTAAGGTCAAAGGGATTTCATTGGAGCACCGAAGGCTTGGTATCCTCATTTTATTTTACGATTGCCGGGTTGTTATTATTGACAATGGTGCATGCATTGTATCGGATCTATCTGTTATTAAAAAAGAATCCGTACAGACAAATTGAAAATGTATTCTTGATCATCACACAGGCAAAGGGGACGCCCTTTTCCTTCTTCCGATATATTTTCTGGAATGATCAGATCGATATCCGAAGCGCATCGGGTAAGCAGATCCTGCAGCATGAGCTAACACACGTTCAGCAACGTCACTCAGTTGATAAAATGCTGATTCAATTGGTGCTCATAGCGGGTTGGTTCAATCCATTTTTCTGGTTGTTGAAAAAAGAGATGGATATGATCCATGAATTCATTGCAGATAAGCAATCGGTAAGTGATGGTGACACAGCGGCGTTGGCTCAGATGCTCTTAACAGCGGTATATCCGCAACAGCATTTTAAGTTAACACATCCGTTCTTTTTTTCACCCATCAAAAGGAGGTTACAAATGTTGACGAATAATAAGAACCCAAGATTCAGTTACCTGCGCAGATTAGTTGCCTTGCCGCTACTCGCAGTACTTGTGATATTATTTGCTTTTAGAAGTAAGCAATCCAGGATCGATAGTCCCATTTCCGTTGCATCAGTTGTTGAAAATGTAGTAGGTGATTTTAGATCGCATGTTATTGGAAACCCCGATAAAACCTTTTCGGCAAAGCCTATAAGTAATGCAGCACTCAATAAAACATATACGATTGTCATCAACCCGGGTCATGGGGGAGAAGATGCTGGAGCAAGAGGATATGATGGAACAAAGGAATCTGATTTGAGTCTGGCATTTGCAAAAAAAATCAAGGAGCTGAATTCAAACCCCAACATTCGAGTGGTGCTTACGCGAGAAAGTGATGTATTTAACTCTGTTGTTGAAGTAGCAGCGATTGCTCAAAAATTATCACCCGATTTATTGATTTCTGTTCATGCAAATAATGCAATGCCTATAAAATTGGCAGGCAATAAGCAAAAAGAAAATCCTCAGAAAGGTGTTGAGTTATATATCGCTTCTAAAGCAAAGGCATTCGATTATGAAGGCAATTATCAGCTGGCGAATATGTTAGGTAATACTATTAGTGAGGTAGCTAATCCTTTTCTTGGAATTAAATCGCGTGAAAAAGGAATTTATGTCCTACAAACGCTCAAATGTCCATCAGTATTGATTGAAACAGGATTTGTCAGTAATAGAGAAGAGCTGAAATTATTAAAAGATGAGTCTTATCAAAGTAAAATGGCTGCTTCTATTCTTCAGGGTGTTGAATTGTATTTGAAGCAGCGAGAACAAAATGGTAAGGAACCGTATTTTGAAGCTGTGAATTCGGCTGCAACAGAAACCTTTGCAGCCCAAAAAAATGATCAGAATAATGATCCGTCAGGAATCAAGGATTTTCGAAAAAGAAACCCCGATGTAAAACAGGTGCACTGGCAGCGATCACCCTTTAGAATAATCATTGAGTTGAAAAATGGTACAGCTGAAGTGTATGATTTGGAGAAAGCGGAAAGTAAAAACCGAGCTATCAAAAAGTATGGAAAACTTCCTATTGCGCCGCCTCCACCTCCAATGATGCCGCCATCAAGCCCTGAAAAAAATCCAATTGTTCATTTCGAAGATGTTGTTCTAGAAAGTGTATATATCAACCCTGAAACACCTCCATCATTTCCCGGTGGTGATTCCGCATGGCGTAACTTTCTGATGCAACATTTGAATAGAGATGTGCCAATTAACAATGGTTGTCCTCCTGGAAAATATGTGGTAAAAGTTTCTTTCCTAGTTGATAAAATAGGTAAGCTTGGTGGGTTTGAATTAGAAACGGATCCGGGTTATGGTACAGGAGCTGAGGTACTTCGGATGTTTGCTAAAGCGCCTAACTGGAACCCAGCCAAAGTGAATGGAAAATCTGTTATCTCGAGAATTGAAAAGACGGTAACGTTTATGGTATCTGAAGAATGATAAAGTCTTTTATCAATATTTTTAGCCACAGATTCACCGATTGAACATTTGGGAATCTGTGGCTAACATTTATAATAACCACTTAATGGTTAAAGTAATCAATGCATAAATACAAGTGGCAATAAAAATACCCCTTGCTGTTTTATCTTTTTGCTGATTCACATAGATCGTGAATACAACAGCATTAGCGATCAGGGCCAGACTGATAATACCAGTTAGCAGAGAAGGCTGCACGCGTAATACATGAAGGAATTCCTGAAAACTAAAGAGTCGGAATTTGATCAGGTAATATCCAAAGAAGCCCAGAACGGGTGCTAGAAAGCCTAATACAATTCCCAGTTTAAGATCATCTTTCTTGAGCATCAGAATTTCCATTTGGTTTCCAGTTGCTGTTTCAGTTTATAATTGGTCAAGTCAAACTGAACAGGAACCACGCTTACATAATTGTTTTTCAATGCCCACACGTCGGTATCTTTTCCTTTATCAAAGTTCACGAACTCTCCGGTGAGCCAATAATATTTCTTGCCATGCGGATCCTTTCTTTCATCAAACTCTTCTTCATATTTCGCATATGCTTGTCTGCATATCTTAATGCCTTTGATCAGCTTTTCACTTACAGCCGGAATATTTACATTCAGGCATAAATGTTTATCCAATGTTTTTCCACTTAGGAGTTTTTCAACAATGATGCGCGCATATTTACCTGCTGCTGTAAAGTCTGCATCAATACTGAGGTCTGTTAAACTAAAACCAATACTCGGAATACTTTCAATAGAAGCTTCCAATGCAGCCGACATGGTACCCGAATAAATCACATTGATAGAATGATTTGAACCATGATTGATACCACTGATACAGATATCCGGTTTGCGATGCAACACCTTATCAACCGCAATCTTTACACAATCTACCGGAGTACCACTGCAACTATACGCTTCTATCCCTTCAAAAACACTCGACTTTTGTAAGCGGAGTAGTTGTCCGATCGTGATGGCATGTCCCATACCACTTTGTGGTTTATCAGGCGCCACCACAATGATCTTACCGAGGCCTCTTACTGCATCTACTAAGGCACGGATACCAGGTGCATTGATTCCGTCATCATTGGTGACTAAAATGACGGGCTTGTTTTCTTTTTTGACTGATTTCGACATATCCGCAAGATACGAACCCTCCCCGACTTCGCTACCCGCCTCTTCCCCTCCTTGGTAGTGGGCGATGGGGGCGTGTAAAATAAATTTGGAAGAACTAAAAAATTTAGTATTTTGCAGCTAAATCAATTAGCTATGTCAAACGCCGGAAAGAATTTAAGACATCTGCGCAAGCTACGTGGCTGGACGCAGGAGGAATTCGCCAATAAGCTTAAGATCAAAAGATCATTGGTAGGAGCGTATGAGGAAGAACGTGCCGAACCAAGGCTGGAAGTGGTGAAAGAGATCTGTCAAATTTTTAAATTAAGCTTGGAAGATTTTTTACTCAAAGATCTAACAGCGACTAAAGGTGGCGGTTCTTATATCGAGAAAAGACGTCAGCTGAAAATGGTAGCTGAAGTGGCCGAAGTTCGTTTTGTGCCTGTTAAAGCAGCCGCTGGTTATTTGGCAGGTTATGCTGATCCTGAATTTGTAGATGAGTTGAATACATTCACACTACCCATGCTCGCTCCGGGTCAATACCGTGCATTCGAAATAGTAGGAGACAGTATGTTGCCCACACCTAGCGGAAGCGTGATCGTTGGTGAGAAAGTAGAAGACCTGGAAGATGTAAAGAATAGTAATACTTATGTTGTACTTTCTAGGAATGAAGGGGTAGTATACAAACGTATCATGAAAAATAACAGGGTGAAAAATAAGATAACTTTGATCAGTGATAATCCCCAGTATGAACCTTACAATGTGAGTTCTGAAGATGTGCTGGAAGTATGGAAAGCTGTCTATATTCTTCAAAAAGCCAATGCCGGTCCTCGCTGGGATGTGAATCAATTAGCAGGCATGGTCAACAACTTACAAGAACAAGTGAGTACTTTGAAAAAGAAACTCAATTAAAGTTTGCATCAAAGCCTGTGAGTCCAAATCACAGGCTTTTTCTTGTTCCGTCTATCAATTTTAATGTCGACGCAAACTGATTCCGTTATTTTTGCGGCACTTTATCTTACATGAGAACACTGTTGCTATCACTCGGTTGCTGTTTAAGCGTTTTTTTGTCTGCACAAGAACGAAGTCTTAAGGCTTTGAAAATTGATGTACCTGTTAAAATAGATGGTCAACTGGATGAAGCCATTTGGAAACAGGCATCAGCAGCAGAAGATTTTATTCTGAATAGTCCCAAGTTCGGCGACCCGGCTAGTCAACGTTCTGTTGTAAAAGTACTTTACAGCGATCAAGCCATTTATGTAGGAGCTTATTTATATGATGATCCATCATTGGTGCGTAAACAGTTAACCTCACGTGATGGAGAGCAAAGAAATGATGTTGATTATTTCAGTGTTTTCTTTGATACGTATAATGATGACCAAAACGGATTTCAATTCTTAGTTACTTCAAGAAATGTACAATCAGATGGTCGTTTATTACCCAACCTGAATTCTCAGTTTGGTCCGCCTTCAGATTATAGTTGGGATGCTGTTTGGGAAAGTAAAGTACAGATGCAAAAAGACGGCTGGACAGTCGAAATGAAAATTCCTTATTCTGCACTTCGATTTTCGCAAAAAGAAATACAGGATTGGGGTGTTAACTTTCAACGATACAGTAGAAGAAACAATGAAAGTTCTTTCTGGAATAAGATCGATCCTAATCAAAATGGATTTGTGAATCAGTTTGGGAATCTACAAGAGATCAAAAATATCATTCCACCACTGCGTTTATCTTTTCTGCCTTATGTTACAGCCGGTACACGTATTGTGCCTTATGCCAATCGAGAAACAAAAACCGAGTTTCTGAGAAATGGAGGTATGGATCTTAAATATGGCATTAATGAAAGTTTTACATTGGATGCAACACTGATCCCTGACTTTGGACAAGTGATCTCAGATAATGTGGTATTGAATCTTTCTCCATTTGAAGTACAATTCCAGGAGAATAGACCTTTTTTTACAGAAGGGATCGAATTATTCAATAAAGCCGGATTGTTTTATTCGAGAAGGGTAGGAAATACTCCCGCAGGGTACAATGCTGTTAGGAATATGGTGAATAATAATCCTAATCTCAATATCATATCCAATCCCGGTATCACACAGTTGTACAATGCATCTAAATTTTCAGGACGCAATAAAAAGAAATTGGGTATCGGTGTGTTCAATGCCATTGGTGCACCCATGCATGCTGTGATAGAAGATAAAACCACTGGTAAACAAACAAGAATAGAGACAGAACCTTTGGCTAACTATAACATTTTTGTTTTAGACCAAGCCTTGGCTAATCGCTCCTCTATTACTTTTACAAATGCCAATGTATGGAGAAGTGGCGGCAGCAGGAATTCGAATGTGAGTTCGATGGATGTAAATCTTTTTGATAGAAACAATCGAACCAATTTCAAATGGAGTGGACGTTTTAGTCATATTACCGGAAGAGAAAATTATAATGGATTTACAAACGTTCTTTCATATGGAAAAGTGAGCGGCAGAATTCAGTATTTATTTCAAAATGTGATTGAGTCAGATAGATATGATCCCAATGATCTGGGGTTCTTACAAGCGCCAAATGAGATCACTACGACCGCACGTGTCAGCTATAATCAGTTTACACCTACAAAAAAATTCTTGAGTTATAACTATAGCCTGACACTGATACCAACATATCTCTATAAACCAAATGCCTACTCAAATTTTGTGATTCAGACCAGAGCATTTTGGTTCTTCAAAAATTTCTGGGATCTGAGTGTGAACTTCAACTGGCAGCCTGATTGGCAACGTGATTATTTTGATCTTCGTACACCAGGACGTATGATCCGTAAAACACCGTATTGGTATGCAAGTGCAGGAGGTAGCAGTGACAGTCGTAAAAAATATTTTTTCCGCTTCAATGTCGGATTTGCAGAATCGCCTATACCTAATGACCCTTTTATCGTAACAACCATTGGACAGCGTTATCGATTCAATGAACATTTTAGTCTGGATATTGAAACTCGGAGAGATCGTGATAATGGGCAATTTGGGTATGCTTATCGTGATACCAATGGAGAGCCGATCGCAGGTAGAAGAAAAATCACCAACTTTACTACGCTTATCAATGGTGTCTACAATTTCACACCACGAATGAACCTGACCTTGCGTACAAGACATTATTGGAGCAAAGTACAATATGTAAGCTTCTTTGATGTTACACCGGATGGCTGGTTAACACCCAGACCTTTTACACCGGGACGTGATCAGAACTTTAATGCCTTTAATCTGGATATGTTCTATACCTGGGATTTTAAATACGGTAGTCGTTTTATCATCGGATGGAAAAATTGGCTAGGTACTGATTTCCCGATATCTGGTACTTCACACAAAAACTACGTTGATAATCTTCGACAAGTATTTCAACAACCATTGGGTAATGAGATCACTTTTCGATTGATCTATTTTATTGATTATCTCACTTTACAGAAAAAACGCAAAGAAATTTAATAAAGATCAGCAGCGAGCCGGAATGTATTGCAGTGCGCTTCAACGATCACTTTTACATCAGGAGAGTATCCGCCTCCCATGGCTACTGTAACAGGAATATTATTCTTTTGTAATGCTGTGAAAACGATACGGTCTCTTTCTTTACATTCTTCAAGAGTGACTTTGAGTTTTCCAAATTTATCTGTTTCAAGAATGTCTACTCCCGATAGATAAAATGCAAAATCAGGGTTCACTTCTTTGATCAGTTCTGGAAGTATCTCACGCAATGTTTTCAAGTATTCTTCTCCGGTAGTACCATCTTTTAAAGGAATATCGAGATCGGATCTTTCTTTATGAAATGGATAATTATGTGCGCCATGCATGCTGAACGTGAATACGGATGGATTGTTTTCAAAAAGTTTGGCAGTGCCATTTCCTTGATGAACATCCAGATCAATGATGAGAATTTTTTGGACTTTGTTTTGGTGTAATAAATTGTTTGCGGCTACAGCCATATCATTTAATAAACAAAATCCTTCACCTCTGTCGGCGAATGCATGATGGGTACCGCCTGCAACATTGAGTGCTACACCCTGTTGAAATGCAAATTCACAACAGTCAATGGTTCCCTGTGTGATCATCAGTTCTCTTCGGGTGAGCTCAGGTGACTGTGGAAATCCAATACGTCTTTGTTCTGATGCACTCAGTGTCTGATGTAAAAGCTTATCAAGATATGATCTTTCATGTGTGAGGAGTACTGTAGATTCATCACATAAGCCGGGAGTAAAAAAATGCTCTTTTGTTATGGCACCTTCATGTAAAAGCTGACCGGGTATTAACTCATACTTGAGCATAGGAAAGCGATGGCCTTCAGGAAGTGGATGTGCATAAATCGGGTCAAAAGCAATACGGATCATTGTATCTGTAAAATGGTCTTGTT
Organism: Sediminibacterium sp. KACHI17; assembly: GCF_040362915.1. Taxonomy (NCBI): domain Bacteria; kingdom Pseudomonadati; phylum Bacteroidota; class Chitinophagia; order Chitinophagales; family Chitinophagaceae; genus Sediminibacterium; species Sediminibacterium longum. The sequence goes on from NZ_AP029612.1 coordinate 3,042,553, forward strand.
TACAATAGCATATACCTGATTTTTTTTCTTTGGCTCAATAATCGCAAGCCCGGAAAAATGGCTGAAAGCAGGTAAGATGGCTTGGTTCTCTGTAAAGTAGAAACAAGGAAAACGAAGACTTTGTTTACCCATGCCACGTACGACAACACCCGGATGTAAGTGACCTGAAAAAATAAATCTAGCATTCTCTGTTGTTAAAGATTCTGTTGGATCATGAATAAAGCTGAATTGATGAAGGTGATGATCATTTTTCACTTCAATAGAAGCATCCTGATACCAGCTTAATGGTAAAATATCATGATTGCCTTTGATCAAAAGAAATGGCAGTTGTGAGATATCTTTTCTCCATTTCAGAAAAAAATCCATTTCTTTATTGACAATGCTATGAAAGAGATCACCGACGATCAATAACTGCTCAGCCTTAAAAAAGCTGATCTGTGCAAACAATCTTTGCAGATCTTCTTTATAGACAGATTGTGGTACTGCGATCCCGCTTTTTCTGAAATGACCTGTTTTGCCAAAATGCAGGTCTGAAACGATCAATGTTTTTTCTTGCTCCCAAAATAAAACCCTTTCCGGTGACAACCAGAAATGCTGATCGAAGATTTTGTGCAGGAGGGGAGCTGTCATAGCGGACAAAGATATTGATGGAAGTAAACCTATTGCAACTGTTGTTGCATTTTTCTTACACGATCTTCCAGTTGTTCTGAGGACATATTTTCCCTCATGCTATCTACTTTGATCGGAAAACAGAAAGGCGTTAATTGTCGCGGGAACGTAATGACGATCTTACTATTTAAAATTCTGGATAAGGCATTTCTGAGTCTGACTTCTTCCATTTGCTGATCAAATACTTCTTGATATGCTTGACGTAGCAATAAGTTATTCGGCTCATAATCGGAGAATACTTTGAATAAAAGCGATGCAGAAGATTGCAAGTGTCTTGCCTTTTTTTGTTCACCCGGATATCCTTGAAAGATCAATCCGCCAATCACGGCAATATCCCTGAATTTTCGTTTGGCCATCTCCACAGCATTCACACTTTGTGTAATATCGTTTATCAAATTTTCTGTACTAAATAATTCATACACATTACTGTCATCTACCGGAATGGGCTGGTCGCTTAATAGTTCAAAACCATAGTCATTCATCACGAAGGAAAAAGTGATCGGAATTTTTCGGCTAATGCGCCAAGCCAGTAATGCAGCCATTGCTTCATGTACCAATCTGCCTTCAAATGGGTATACGAATAAGTGAAAGCCATCTTTTGTTTCAATATGCTCAATCAGTAATTCATTTTGTTTAGGAATATGTGATAATTCCTCTTGTAACTCGAATAACGGAGTCAAAGCCTGTAACTCAGGTTCTTTGGCTTTTTTAGTCAATGCAAGGTCTAGTGATTTTCTCAGCATCAAGCCTAGGTTAGCGGTCAACGGCATACGTCCACCCATCCAGCTTGGGACTATCGATTTTTTTGACGAGGAAGGTTTCACGGTCACCGTCATTTCTTTGATCCCGATCAATTCCAGATTTCTTCCAGCGAGCGTAAAGACTGTACCCGGCTCTAACCTACTGATGAACCATTCTTCGATCACACCAATGAATTTTCCATTCATTAATTTTACTTTCAACATAGCATCACTCACAATAGTGCCAATGTGCATTCTATGTCGCATGGCAATTCTTCTGCTCTTGATTCTATACACTCCGTTCTCAATTTCTACTTTCCGATACTCATCGTACTGTTGTAATGCAGTGCCACCTTGTGTAATATGTAGAAGCACTTCCTGCCATTCCTGCTCATTCATTTCATTAAAGCAGTGCGTTGTTTTGATCTCTTCGAACATTTCATGGGCTCTGAATCCTTCGCTAATCGCTAGTGTACAGAGGTATTGCAGTAAAACATCAAAGCACAGTACTAGTGGGTCTCTTGTTTCAATTGCAGTTTCACCAATAGCTTTTTTTAAGGCTGCTGCTTCTATAAGTTCAAGAGAATGTGTAGGTAAGAAATAAATTTTACTGATTTCTCCGGGTTGATGTCCACTTCTGCCTGCCCTCTGTAAAAATCGTGCAACGCCTTTTGGAGAACCTACTTGTATCACAGTGTCTACCGGACGAAAGTCAACGCCCAGATCTAAACTGGCTGTACAAACTACAGCTTTTAATTTTTGTGTATGAAGGGCTTCCTCTACCCATAACCTCAGCTCTTGTTCAATACTACCGTGATGTAATGCAATAGCACCAGCCAATTGCGGGGCAACATTGAGTAAGGTTTGATACCAGGTTTCACTCATTCCTCTGGTATTGATAAAAATGAGCGTAGTATTACTCTCTTCAATGATGGGAATGATCTTTTCTGCCAGCTTGATACCCAAATGCCCTGCCCAAGGATATTTTTCAATTTCATCGGGAATTACAGAAAGTACTTCTATGGGTTTATGGATATTGGCTTTGATGATATGTCCTTTCTTTTTGGAAGCATGTAATAACACTTCCATAGCTTGTTCTAAATTCCCAATCGTGGCACTAATACCCCAAATAGATAGTGTTGTCTTTTGCTGATGAGCTAACGCTACCAAACGAGAGAGTGCTAACTCAACCAGTATGCCTCTCTTTCCACCCATCAATTCATGCCATTCATCTACTGCAACGATTGAAAGCGATTTAAATGTTTCGGGGTATCCTTTTTGTGCAAGTAGCAGGTGTAAACTCTCCGGCGTGATGATCAACACTTCCGGCATATTTCTTTTTTGCTTTTGTCTTTCAGCAGTATCTGTATCACCATTTCTGATGCCCACTTTCCATGAAATGCCTATTTCTTGAATAGCTTCTTCCATTGCCCTGCCGATATCTTTTGCAAGTGCACGTAGGGGGGTGACCCATAATAATTTCAAACCATTTTTTTGGGATGATCTGAATGTTTGTGGATGATCATTGATGAATTGTATAACTGCTCCCAGAAACACAGAAAATGTTTTCCCGCACCCGGTCGGTGCATTCACGAGACCGGAATGATGTTGGAAAATATGTTCCCATGCTTCAGCCTGAAATGCAAACGGACTGTATCCTTTTGAGGATAGCCAATCAGCTATTACTTTATATCCGTGTGTGTCAGTCAGTTTCATTTTCCATACACAGCCAAGAGCTGCTTTAGATCATCTAAAGTATTGATTTCATCAGGCTTTTTATCAGTTCTCCATCTGTTGATCCTTGGGAATCTCAGGGCAACACCACTCTTATGTCTGTTGGATGCAGCAATTCCCTCAAAAGCGATTTCAAATACAAGTTCGGGTTTTACTGTTCTTACAGGACCAAATTTTTCGATAGAGTTATTCTTTACAAACGCGTCTACTTGTGCAAACTCTTTATCTGTTAGACCGGAATAAGCCTTTGTAAAACTTACCAACTTATCACCATCTTTTACTGCAAAAGTGTAATCAGTATATAAATTGCTTCTTCTGCCATGTCCTTTTTGCGCATAGATCATCACTGCATCTATGACCAAAGGATCGATCTTCCATTTCCACCAGTCTCCGGTTTTTCTTCCCACTTGATAGGGACCACTTTTTCTTTTGAGCATTAATCCTTCTGCATAATTTGTTCTGGCATTAGAACGAATTGCAGTTAGCTCATCCCAAACTGTAAATTCAATGGATGGCGATAAAAAAAGCGTAGGGTGATCTTTAAAATTATAGAGTAGTTGTTCCAATAAAGTCCTTCTCTGTATAGTTGGTAAGTGTCTGATATCTTGTCCTTCCCATTCCAACACATCATAAGCAAAGAAACCTACAGGTGCATCTTGTAATTGTTTTTTTGTGATGGTCTTTCTGCCAATTCTTGTTTGTAAAATGCTAAACGGAAGTGGTAGTCTGTCTTTTACTGGCATGATCTCTCCGTCTAATACTGTACCATCCGGAATAGCAGGGATAAAGGATAGGTATTCGGGGAATTTATCTGTCATTAATTCCTCTCCTCGACTCCACACATAATGTGTTCCATTTCTCTTGATGATTTGACCACGTATTCCGTCCCATTTCCATTCTGCCTGCCATTCAGAAGGAGCTCCTAAGTCATTCAATGTTTCATCCAATGCATGTGCAAGGTAGAATGGATAAGGTTTTGAATCATCTTTATGATCACTGTCAGCGAATAGTAAGTTTTCAAAACTGATTTTTTGTGGATCCCAATTGCCACTGATCTTATATGCAACCAGTGATGGATCTAATTGTGTGGCTTTAGCTAAAGCATTCACCATCATTTTTTGTGATACTCCGATCCTAAATCCGCCAGTGATCAATTTATTGAAGACAAATAATTCATCCCTGCTTAATGTTTGCCAAGTTGTTGTGATGAATGCTTTCTTCTGATCATCATCACTGTTTTGTAAGTGGATCAATTGATCGATATAATAATGTAATGGAAGCGGATCTTTTGGGGAGGAAGAAGAGGGGAGTAGTAATCCGATCGTTTCTGCGAGATCACCAACAGTATGGTAGCATTCTTCAAAAAGCCATTCTTGTAAGCCTGTTAATTCAATACACCATTGTTTGAGTTGCGAAGTTGTGACTGCTCTTTTGGGTCTTCTGCCACTGAATATCGCAATGACCCAAACCTTGTCTTTAGGATGCGTCGATGAAAAATAGTTAGATAGTGCATTCAGTTTTTCATGAACACCTGTTGCATTACCCAAGAGTTGAACTAATGATGCAAAAGCTTTCATATCTCATCGGGATTTTCAATGAGTGATATAGTTTCTTCTTCACCATAAGCTGTTTTTACCTCTGCTGCTTCTATTCCTTTTTCATTCAGGTAACGGCTTAGAACAGATTGAAAGCCATGAGTAACAAAAACTTTTGAAGCTCCGGTAGCATCAATAGCACTAAGCAGTCCGCTCCAGTCTGCATGATCACTCAATGCGAAACCTGCGTCTGTATTGTTTCTCCTGAAATTACCTCGAACCTGCATCCACCCACTGCAAACAGCAGTCACGTATGGTTGAAATCTTTTCATCCAGCTGCTTTCTGTAGCGCCTGGGGGTGCGATCACCACCGATGACCGAAACTTTTCTTTGGGAATATCGGGAGTTACTCTTTGAACATCAGGCAATACAATGCCATGATCTTGTAACGTTTTATGGGTATTCCAAATAGCACCATGAACAAAAATATTTTGAGTCACGGGTGTAATTGCTTGTAAGATTCGTTGTGCTTTTCCTAAACTATAAGCGATCAATACACTGGTTTTTCCTTCTTGTTGGTTGTTTTGTATCCACTTCCCCATTTTATCAAAGAGGAGGTCTTGTGGTTCCCATTGATAGATAGGAAGCGCAAATGTTGATTCGGTTATAAAATTATCACAACGCACCGGCTCAAAACTTCCGCTGATACCATCCGGTTCTGTTTTGTAATCGCCACTGACAACACACACTTCTCCTTTATATTCAATCCTGATCTGTGAAGATCCAATGATATGTCCCGCAGGATGTAAGGATATTTTCACTCCATTTTTATACACTGTTTCACCCCATGCTACGGATTGAGTATTGATATTACCAAGACGTAAGCGAAGAATCGGTAACGTATCATGATGGCACAAATAATGTCCGGATCCCCATCTGGCATGGTCACTGTGGGCATGAGTGATCACAGCATGATCAACAGGACGCCAAGGATCAATATAAAATCGACCTGCTTCGCAATAAAGTCCTTGATCTGTAAAAGTGATGAGTGCCATGGTGAGCAATAAGCCTCAAGCTACAAGCTTCGAGTATTACTTAGAAAAATTATACAATAATTTTAGCAAAAAACTATCTCCTCATAGCCTGAGGCTGGGTGCTTGAGGCTTTCAGTTGTTTTCTACATCTTTCAGAACAATACTTGACATCCTCCCAAACCTTTTCCCATTTTTTTCGCCAAGAAAAAGGGCGTTGACAGGTTACACAGATCTTGGATGGTAAACAAGATTTATTTCCTTTGAAATCTTTCATACCATTCTAACAAATCGACTGTTTTTTTGTTGGCATTTAGTTGACAGAGCGTATTTGCCCATCTAATTTGCGGATGTAATAAAGTTTTTTGTTTTCCAGATAATCAACCGCATTGGGATTATTGGTGTAGGGCTTCACTGATTGAATATCGAATTCATTGAATAATCTGAGACTTTTATCTGAAAGATTTTTCATCAATGAACCTTCATGCTTGATAAGCAATTTCGTAAACCGGTACATGGCTTCAAATCCTTTAAAAACCATATCACTGGGTCTTCCGGAGAATTTATTTCTATAGTTATTGGTAATATCTAATCCTATTTTATCAGTTCTGATAAAATGATAAGGGGTAGTATAGACGATCTCAACATTTTTATCTACTCCTCTTAAAGCATCCCAGGTTGGCATACCGATAGCAATACTTCTGTATTTTCTGGACTCGCTCAAAGACTTTACCAGGTTGATGCCGAAATTTTCATTCAAAGAACCACAGATCACGATATTTTGACGTGTACTATCAAGGTAACTGATCACTTCTTGAGTTGTAAAGCTGTCTGTTAGTTCTATCGTTTTTATTTTTAAGGGAACTGTTTTTGATGTTCTTGCTATTTCTCCGAAAGTATTTTGAATCATATCCTCAACTGCCCCTTTTCTTCTAAACATGGTCATTGAACTAGTAGGGTACACTCTTTGTAAATAGCTGTAAATTCCTTCTAGATGTGTTCTCAGCGTTGGATTGATGAGAACGAAATAAGGATTTTCTGTTAGTCCGCCATCATTTGGGTAGGTAGATGAAATCAAAGGTATCTCATGCTCAAGTGCAAAATCAGCCAATGCTTTGATCTCGTTTCTGTTATTAAAAGAGGCAATGATCAATGATGCAGTTGAAAGCGAGGAATCGAGGGTCGCAGTACTCGTATTGCCTTTGATACTTTTCGAATCATACAATACCACTTCGATAGGTTGTTTTTCTGCATTGAGCGAGTCGATGGCCAGCATTACACCATTATAAAAATCTAAACCGGGCATCATATAACGCGGGAGTATTTGATTGCCCAAACGGTAGTTGCCATCTGCTGTGTAAGCCGAGTCAAGGTATACGGGTGCAAATACAGCGATCTTCCAGACTTTACCATTTTCTTGTGCATGAACTGCGAGAGCGCTCATGAAAATGCAGAATAAGAGTATGGTTTGTCTGAGTATACGCATAGTGGTCTTACTATTCCAAAAATAATGCCTATTCCCATTCAATGGTAGCAGGTGGTTTACTACTGATATCATATACCACTCTGTTAATACCTCTCACATTGTTAATGATCTCATTTGAAACATGTGCAAGGAATTCGTAAGGTAAATGAGCCCAGTCAGCCGTCATGCCATCAACTGAGGTTACAGCTCTAAGTGCAACGGTAAATTCATAAGTTCTTTCATCACCCATTACCCCTACGCTCTTAACAGGAAGTAGAATAGCACCAGCTTGCCAAACATCTTTGTAAAGATCAAATGATTTCAATGCTTTGATGTAGATATCATCGGCAGCTTGTAACAATGCAACTTTTTCAGCTGTGACTTCTCCCAAAATTCTGATAGCCAAGCCCGGACCTGGGAATGGATGACGATTGATCATATCAGCTGGTATGCCAAGTTCCAATCCTACTTTTCTTACTTCATCTTTGAATAGATAACGCAAGGGTTCAACCAGATCCAAATGCATGGTATCAGGTAACCCACCCACATTGTGATGTGATTTAATGGTTTGAGAAGGACCGTGTACGCTCACGCTTTCGATAACATCAGGGTAGATCGTACCTTGTCCGAGAAATTTAACACCCGATACTTTTTTCGCTTCTTCCTGAAATACATCGATGAATAGGCGGCCAATTACTTTTCTTTTGGCTTCGGGATCTGTTTTGTCTTTGAATTCATCATAAAAACGTTGACTGGCATCAATACCGGTTACATTTAATCCGATGGTTTTATAGGTATCCAATACCTGTTTGAATTCATCTTTTCTCAGTACACCGTTGTCTACAAATATTCCGTGTAATCTATTTCCGATGGCTTTGCTGATAAGGGTTGCGGCAACGGTACTGTCAACGCCACCACTCAATGCCATGATCACATGATGATCACCGATCTGTTGTTTGAGTTGTTCTACTGTTTCATGTACAAAAGAAGCGGGTGTCCAGTCTTGTGAACATCCACAGATATTCACCAGGAAGTTTTTGATGATTTTCTTTCCTTCAGTTGAATGATATACTTCCGGATGAAATTGAATACCGTATAATGGACAGGTATCTGTTCCATTTTTTTTGAAGGCTGCAACAGGAATGCTTTCAGTAACGGCTGTGATCTCAAATCCATCAGGCAAAGCCACAATGGAATCGCTGTGACTCATCCAGACCTGAGATCCATTGGCAACACCCATTAATAATTGGTCTTCTTTTAGCACTTCCATTTTTGCACGACCATATTCACGCTTATTGGATTTATCTACTCTTCCTCCAAAATTCTTGGCGGTCAGCTGTGCGCCATAGCATACACCTAGTACAGGTAATTTGCTGATCATTGTGGCAATGTCAACATTGGGTGCGTTTTCTTCATTGACGCTGAATGGAGATCCGCTTAAAATAATACCTTTTAAACCCGCTTCATATTGAAAGGGTTTATGAAAAGGGATGATCTCACAGTACACATTGGCTTCACGAACGGCCCTGGCTATTAGTTGGGTATACTGACTGCCAAAGTCAAGAATGAGGATTTTTTCTGTCATGCCGCGAAGGTAAATGAAATTTGGTGGTCTTGAGACCGTATAAATGGTCATAAAATCCACAGGAATGGTGATGGTTTCATAAGGCTTTTCAATAATTTCGGGTTCTTAAAATAACAACATGAGAATTCTCCTGGTAGCTATGGTCATTGTAACTATGGCAAACTCCTGCACATTTTTCGGATCCAAACGGGTAAAAGGGAATGGAAATATTACAGTGGAAGAAAGATCCGGTCTGGATGCAAATAAGATTCATTTAAAAGGGTTTATGGATGTTGAACTAACCCAAGGTGCAACTACCACGGTAAAAGTGGAGGCAGATGAAAATCTCCAGGAATATATCATCACTGAAATGGATCATGATGAATTGGTGGTTCGTATGAGGGGAAACTTCAATTTTATCACCAGTGAAAGATTAAAAGTGTATATCACCACACCTCGATTAGAGCAATTGAAATTATCTGGCTCAGGGAATATTGTGGGTACGAATAAATTCACCGGTGCTGATCAGCTGAAATTAAGTGTATCAGGAGTAGGAGATTTGAAATTGGAAGCCAATACTCCGGAGTTGGATGCCAAGATCAGTGGAAGTGGATCTCTTGTACTTTCGGGTGAGACGAGGGACGCGAAAATTCAGATCAGCGGTATCGGAGACTGTAACGCTGAAGCACTGAAAGCAGAAAATGCCTCTGTAAAAATATCGGGTAGTGGAGATGTGAAAATATTTGCTGATAATAAACTAGATGTATCTATAAGTGGAATCGGTTCTGTGTATTATAAAGGAGAAGCAGTGGTATCCCAGAAAGTTAGCGGCAGTGGGGATGTCAAACGTTTACAACAATAATGAAGAAAGGTAACTCTGCGGGTTACCTTTTTTATTCTTTGTAATTAACCTTACGCCCCCGGAATTTTTAAAAGCTGATGTATGAATTGGAAAGAAAGGATTTTATTGATCTTATTGGCAAGTGTCAACTTTACCCACATCCTCGACTTCATGGTCATGATGCCGTTGGGAAATTTCTTAATGCCCTACTTTAATATCTCTCCCGGACAATTCAGTGTGATCGTTGCGTCTTACAGTATCAGTGCAGCAGTATCAGGTTTTGCAGCTGCATTTTTTGTGGACGGATATGATAGAAAAAAAGTGTTATTATTTGGATATATCGGATTTACGATCGGCACTATTTGCTGTGGGATCGCTCCGACTTATTTACTGTTGTTGATCGCAAGAATAACTGCAGGTCTGTTTGGCGGTTTGATCGGTGCACAAGTATTAAGTATTGTGGCAGATAGTTTCCCTTATGAAAAAAGGGGACAAGCGATGGGTATTTTGTTTTCTGCCTTTTCACTGGCCTCTATCGTGGGAGTGCCTTCGGCTTTATATTTGGCAGGATGGTTAGGGTGGCATGCTCCGTTTTTATCGATTGGCGGATTGGGGTTCATTATCATTCTTTTGTTGATGCGTTATCTGCCGTCTATGTCGGCACATATTCATGGTGAAAGAATAAAGCCAATGATCATGCTTAGAAATGTATTGACCAGCAGGGTTCAATTGGTTGCTTTAGGGCTTTCCGGAACTTTGATGTTGGGTCATTTTCTGATCATCCCTTTTTTAAATCCATATATGGAGTTCAATGTAGGATTTACAGATACGCAGCGAAACATGATCTATATGGTTGGAGGTATCGCCACTTTCATTACTTCACCATTGATCGGTAAGATGGCAGATAAATATGGAAAACACAACACGTTCATGTTCTTTGCATTGGTATCTCTGATACCCATTTTTCTGATCACCAATATGCCTGCAATCAAATACTACTATGTATTGATGGTCACAGGTATCTGGTTTGTGTTAAGTACGGGAAGAGGTATTCCGGCACAAGCTATCATCAGTAATGTTGTTCCGGCAGAGCAACGAGGAAGTTTCATGAGTTTCAATGGATCGATCCAGCAATTATTCTCTGGTCTTGCTTCATTGATCGCAGGTATGATCGTTATCAGTAAACCGGATCATACGATCGTACATTATTCCTGGGTCGGATATCTTAGCATCATCATTGTACTCGCTTCGGTGTTTATTGCTAAGAAGCTGAGGGGGTATGAACAATAAAGACCATAGTCCATGGTTAATGGTCCATGGACTATGGTCTATGGTCTTTAAACCATGACCTACTTCAACCTAAACACCGGATACCTCATATGTGCCGGCTCGTAGTAGGGAGATTTCTTGTATACAAAGTCTAGCTGTGCATTTGCTGATGCTGCAAATTTTTCATCAGCTTTCTTTTTGGCCTCCAGTTCAGCCCTTAGTTCAGGATGTTCATTCAGGTAAGTTGCTGCAACATCTTCCCATCTATAGTTACTGTAACCTTCTTTTTGCTGGAGGATTGCATCAAAAAAGTTCCAGGAGAAATAACTATCATCTGTACCGGTTTCAAGCGTTTCTATCAGAAAACGATCTGCCGCTTGTCCGGTATAAATAATGTAGTCTCCTTTTAAAAATTTGATCTTTTCCGTTTGTTGTGACATGCGTATCCCTGATTGGCGATAATGCTTTTCAAAAGATCGGGTAGCAGTTCTGAAGTCAACGACCCGAGATACTTCTACTTCAATCGATGTATCTTTTTTTAATCGTTGCATTTCTACTTTATTGATCGATAATCTGTCGATCACTTCATGCCATCCCTGTGGGATAATGTATGCAGTAGGTTTGCTGATCAATTGTTCTCCTTTGAAATAATTGTAGTACTTGATCTCTTTGGTATATGGTTTTGATCGGTCATAGTACATCCTGTTCATTCCGGTAACTTCACTGATCTTTTGGGCAGAAGTATATCCCATGAATTTGATCTGATCAAATCGCGTAGTATCAACACGATAAGTTTGTGGAAATTCTTTTTGCTGCTTAACAGCTTCGATCGCTTTTTTTCTTGTTGTTTTAATACTAGCAGCTTGTTTGGTTCCTTCTTCAAGAAATGTTTGCATCAGATCATAAGTGCTCTTAACACGCTGGTCATATGGCTTCAACATATGTGTTTCAGGCATGAAGGCCATGGTCTGAAATAAGGCAGCATAACCGCTGCTATAACGCGGGGCATCATAGAAGGCGGTCCAGTTTCTTTCTGGATTACCTCCTTCAAAACTTACATAAGGGATCAGGTTCCAGTTTTTTTGCTCCATTCCTTTGTATAGAGAGGGTTCGAAAACATCATGTAAATAGGCGCCCATCACAGGTCCCAATTTATTGTGCTGAGAAGTGAGTAGCGTCATCGTATGTTGGTAATCAGCACCATCGCTGACATGGTTATCGACTAGTATATCCGGATTCAGGTAATGAAAGATCTTTGCAAACTCTTTTGCATTGCGACTATCATTTTTGATGAAATCCCGATTCAGATCAAGATTCTGCGCATTACCACGAAAACCATAGCTCTCCGGTCCGTTTTGATTCACCCTTGAAAAAGGTGTTCTGTTCAAGCTTCCTCCAATATTGTACACCGGAATGATGCCCAATACCACATTATCAGGCGCTTTGACCTTGCCTGTGGCCAGATCTCTTAATAACATCATACTGGCATCAATTCCATCCGGTTCTCCCGGATGAATGCCATTATTGATCATGATCACCAGTTTATTTTTTTTATGCCAGACTTCAGGATCGTGGGTGCCATCAGTACTGAACAGCACTAAATGCAAGGGATATCCGGCATCTGTAAGTCCGAATTGTTTGATGCGAATAGTAGAAAATGCAGCATCCAAAGAGGTATAATAACGGATACATTCTTCATAGGTAACGGTCTGTTTACCTCCGGATTGTTCGAAAATTGTTTGCCATTTCTGTGCAAATAATTGTTGAGACAGAAATAGTTGTAGTAGAAGCAGTGTTTTTTTCATTATTTTCAATTTGAAAATTTATTCAAAGTAATGGAAAACCCGCATAGTATTCTACTGGTTGAAGATGAAGCCAAGCTTGGCCCAATTATTAGGGATGAACTCAGGCGTCAGGGTTACCTGGTAGATTTGGCCATCGATGGAAAAGAAGCAGAACAAGCATTTCAAAATAAAGCATATTCAATTGTTTTACTCGATGTGAATCTGCCTTATAAAAGTGGACTTGAGTTATGCAGAGAATTTAGGGCAGCCAATAAAACCATTCCCATTATCATGTTAACGGCCATCGGTCAGATACAGGATAAAGTAGAAGCATTTGATTTGGGGGCAGATGATTATATCGTAAAACCTTTTCATTTTGAAGAACTGTTTGTTCGCTTAAAAGCCTTGCTAAAGCGAACAGATAAAGGTCAAGAAGACGAAAAGATCATCGTGGATGATCTTACCATCGACATGAAAAATAAGTCTGTGGTTAGGGCAGGCATGAATATCAACCTTACTGCCAAAGAGTTTACATTACTGACTTTATTGGCACGTAACCGTGAACGCGTGATATCCAAGCAAGAGATTTTAGAGAAAGTATGGGACCTGACTTTTGATACAGGTACTAATACCATTGAAGTGTACATCAGTTTTCTGCGTAATAAAATTGACAAACCTTTCGAACAAAAATTGATCCATACCAAACCAGGATTTGGTTATTACATCAAATAAATTCAGAGGATGAGTTTTAAACTCCGTTTTGCCCTTCGTTTTACAGCTGTAGTGGCATTGATCTTACTGAGTTGCTTTAGTGCAATTTATTTTTTGTATGCAGACTTCCGTGAAGAGGAGTTTACCAAAAGGTTGCATCATGAAGGAGAAGAGTTTTACGGGTTTTATCAAAAGCAGCTTCGATATAAGTCACCGGTAGAATTGATTTTTTTTAATGAGATCCAAAAAAATATCCTGGCCGGTGAGCAAGTCGTCATACTTGATTCTGTTCAGAAGGTCATATTTGCGTATCCTGCTACTATACAACTTGGAACTTACCAACAAATGATCGCTGACCTCCAAGCGAACAAAGAGCTTGAACGTGCTGTAGGTAATCGATTCTATGCCAATGTATATTTTCCAGCGGATAAGGTCAATGTAATTATTTCGGGTATTGATATCATTGGACAGGAGCAATTGTCAAGACTTTTCTGGATTTTATTATTTGCTTTTGCGTTGGCATTAATGATCACGGGAATTCTTTCTTATTGGTTGAGCAGATCCTTTACAGCGCCCCTGCTTGAATTGGGAAAACAAATGGGGGATATTACAGGAGTTGATTTGAAGAAAAGAATTCCGGAGAATGCTCAGGTTGCAGAAATCAATTTGATCGCAGGGAAGTTCAATGCAATGCTGGCAAGGCTTGAGAAGACATTTGAATTTCAAAGGAGTTTTGTGCATCATGCTTCCCATGAATTGAGAACTCCGTTAGCAACCATGTTATCGCATACAGAGTCGGCCTTAAAGAATCATCTGAGCGAAGAAGAATACAGAACTGTTCTTGCTTCTTTACAGCAGGATCAGGAGCGCATGATCGAACTCACCAACTCACTTTTATTGATCTCTCAATTTGAGCAACAGGGTTTTGACAAAACATGGCCGGTCTGCAGAGTAGATGAGATATTGTATGATAAGATCAGTATCAGTGTAAAAATGTTTCCGGACATTGGTATTTCATTGGTCTTTTCCAATACCCCATCTTCAGATGATGACCTGAATGTTAGGGGAAATGAAGCTTTATTAAAATCAATGTTCAGTAATCTGATTCGGAATGGATATCTCTATTCTGTCAATAAGAAAGTAGAGATCATTTTGGAGTTCATCGAACATGATATTCTGGTACATGTTGAAACCAGAGGTGACCATCTGAGCGAAGCGGAGCGGGAAAAAATCATGATTCCTTTTTTCAGGGGACAACAAGCGCGGCAAAAAGCTTCTGGGGTCGGATTGGGGCTAACCATTGTACACCGAATCCTGAATATGCATAAAGGAAGTCTGACCTATACGCCGATGCCTAACCAAGTGAACCGGTTCACGGTTACATTACCAAAAGCTACCCCATAAAAAAACCAGCCATAGGCTGGTTCAATATATTCTAACGAAAAGCTTAAAAATTAAGCAGTTACGTTTGCTTTCTTCGCTAATTTGCTCTTCAGGTTAGCAGCTTTATTCTTGTGGATGATACCACGCTTTGCTAACTTATCGATCATAGAAATAACGTTCGGCAGCCCTTCGGTATACGCTTTAACGTCTGTACCGGCTTTCAGGTCACGGATGGCGTTACGGGTAGTTTTACCATAATAACGGTTACGATCGCGACGCTTAGCAGCTTGTCTCACATCTTTCTTAGTAGCTGAATGATTTGCCATTGTTCTTTTTTTTCAGGACGGCAAAGGTAAGGACTTGAAACCAAAAGAGGAAATTTTTATCAAAAAAAGTCGAAGATCCCTGATTTAGAACCCAATGTACCCTTCAGCCGGATATCTTGGCCTTATTTCCTCAGCATTCCTACCGGTTATTTTTCAATTGATTTTCGTCAAAATTTAGACATTTTTTCTGCCTTCAATGACCGATATTTGCCAACCTGTTTATCAAACCAGTTGTACAATCTTTACACATGAAGGATTTTTCGTATATCACAAACTCCCATCCTGCATACATCGAGAGTCTTTATCAGGAATTTGTTCAGAATCCTGAAGCTGTTGATCCGGACCTGAAAAAGTTTTTTGAAGGTTTTGATTTTGCTGTGTCCAATGCATCCGGTACGGTTGTGAGCAGTAATGGACAGATCACTGCTGCAGATAATATTGATTGGATGAAGGAGATCAAAGTGTATCGTTTGATCCTTGGATATCGCAACAAAGGTCATCTGATTGCGAAAACCAATCCGATCCGTCAACGTAAAGACCGTGGCGCTAATCTGGATCTTTCATTCTTTGGTTTATCAGAAGCGGATCTGAATACGACTTATCAGGCAGGCAATCTCATCGGATTGGGAGCAACTACATTGAAAAATATTTTGCAGCATTTAAATAGCTGTTATGCTTCCAATGTAGGTATCGAATTCAAATATATCAGTGATCAAAAGAAAATAGATTGGCTGACCCGTGAAATGGAACAACAGTTTGTGAAACCACTTTCACTGGATAAGAAAAAACGTGTGTTGGAAAAGCTGAACCAAGGGGTGATGTTTGAAAAGTTCTTGCACACAAAATATATCGGTCAAAAACGTTTCTCACTGGAAGGTGGTGAAACAACCATCGCAGCATTGGATGCGATCATCAATACTGCTGCAAATCATGAAGTGCAGGAAGTGGTGATCGGTATGGCACACCGTGGTCGTTTGAATGTGTTGGCGAATATCATGGGTAAGACCTATGAGCAGATATTCAGTGAATTCGAAGGAACTGCTGTCATGGATCAAACCATGGGTAGTGGTGACGTGAAATATCATATGGGTTATGGTAGTGAGATCCAGACACCGGATCAGAAAACCATTCATCTGAAATTAATGCCGAATCCATCTCATCTCGAAGCTGTGGACCCGGTAGTGGTTGGTTTTGCAAGAGCGAAAGCAGATGTATTGTATAACAGTGACTTTGATAAGATACTTCCCATACTTATACATGGAGATGCTTCTGTGGCCGGACAGGGTATTGTTTATGAAGTTTTGCAGATGAGTAATTTGCGTGGTTATTATACCGGTGGCACGATTCATTATGTGATCAATAACCAGATTGGATTTACCACTGATTTTGATGATGCAAGAAGTGCCGACTATTGTACTTCTATTGCCTCGATGGTACAAGCACCGGTATTACATGTGAATGGAGATGATGCAGAGTCTGTGGTAAAATGTGCGGAGATCGCAACACGCTATCGTCAGGAATTCAATTCCGATATTTTCATTGACATGGTTTGTTACCGCAAACATGGACACAATGAAGGGGATGATCCAAAGTATACACAGCCTCAGTTATACGCACTGATCGATAAGCACCAGAATCCACGTGAGATCTATACCCAGTATCTGATGCAAAACGGAGAGCCTGATGCACAGCAATTGGCTAAAGAAATGGAGAAGAAATTCTGGGCTGATCTTCAGGAACGTTTGGATGAAGTAAAACAAAATCCGCTTCCTTACAAATATCAGACTCCTGAATTGGTTTGGAAAAGCATGCGTAAGGCAACGGATGAAGATTTTGATCAGTCTCCTGTTACCGCAGTTCCCCAAGAACAGATCCAGCAAATGTTCGCTAAGTTGATGACTTGGCCTGCCGAATTCAAACCATTGAAGAAGGTAGAGAAGTTGTTGCAGGACAAAACAAAATTGCTCGAAACAGAACAGAAAATAGATTGGGCAACTGCAGAACTACTTGCGTATGGTTCTATTCTGATGGAAGGAAACATCGTTCGCATGAGTGGACAAGATGTTCAGCGTGGTACGTTTAGTCACCGACATGCGATTCTGCGCGACGAGAATACCAATAAAGGTTACAATCGTTTGAATCATTTTACTGATAACCAGGAATCATTCCGTATCTACAATTCTCTTTTGAGTGAATATGGTGTGTTAGGGTTTGAATATGGTTATGCAATGGCGAATCCCAATGCATTGGTAATATGGGAAGCACAGTTCGGTGATTTCTGTAATGGTGCACAAACCATGATCGATCAGTTCATTGCGGCTGGAGAACAGAAATGGCAGCGTCAAAATGGGGTGGTCATGTTATTGCCACATGGATATGAAGGACAGGGTCCGGAGCATAGCAGTGCAAGATTGGAACGTTTTCTGCAAATGTGTGCTGAGTTGAATATGGTGATCACGAATATCACAACTGCCTCAAATCTATTTCATGCATTGCGCCGCCAGCTAGCCTGGAATTTCCGTAAACCTATGATCAATTTTTCACCGAAGGCAAATCTCAGAAATCCTGCTACCTATAGCAGCATCACTGAATTGTCAGAGGGAGGATTCAAGGAAGTAATCGATGACACATTTGTAGATAGTGCTGCACAAGTGAAAAAAGTGTTGTTGTGTACAGGAAAGCTGTTTTTTGAAATGTCTGACAAGCAGCAAAAAGAAAACAGAAAAGATATTGCGATCGTTCGCTTAGAGCAATTGTATCCATTGCCACAAAAACAATTGGAGGCATTGCATAAGAAATACAACAAAGCAACCTGGTTCTGGGTTCAGGAAGAACCATTGAATATGGGTGCTGCGTCGTTCCTGCAAATGAATCTTAAGAATATCAATTTTGGTGTGATCAGTCGTAATGCGAGTGCAGCAACTGCTACAGGGTATGCGAAAGTGCATGCAGCAGAACAAGCTGAGATCATTAATACCGCATTTGATATTTAAACAAACGAATTATAACCTTATCATTATTAAGTAATAAACAGGTATCCCCGATGATTGAGATAAAAGTACCAACAGTAGGAGAGTCCATTAACGAAGTAACCTTGTTGAAATGGACCAAAAAAGACGGAGAATGGGTTGAGCGTGATGAAGTGATCGCTGAACTGGAAAGTGAGAAAGCCACTTTTGAAGTGAATGCGGAACAAGCCGGTATTCTTACCACCGTGGGAAAAGAAGGGGATACATTGAATATTGGTGATGTACTCGCTAAAATTGATGAAACCGCTGCTAAGCCTGAAGGAGCCCCAGCTGCTCCTGCAGTAAAAGAAACTGCTGCACCTGCACCGGTTAAAAATGAAGCGCCGGTAACGGCAGTATCTAATGATATCAAAGCAACGCCTGTTGCTTCTGCGATCATTGCTGATAAGAAAGTAGATCCTTCCAATATCAAACCAACGGGTGCTGGCGGAAAGATCGTGAAACATGATGTACTGGAAGCATTGGCCAATCCGGGTAAAAAAGCATTTGCGGGTGGTGAACTATATAGCAGAAATGTTCGTCAGGAAAAGATGAGCAATCTTCGTAAAACCATCAGTAAACGCCTGGTAGAAGCGAAGAATACAACCGCCATGCTTACTACATTCAATGAAGTGGATATGACCCGCATCATGGAAGTACGTAAACAGTATAAAGACAAATTCAAAGAATTACATGGTGTGAATCTGGGCTTCATGAGTTTCTTTGCAAAAGCATGTGCTATTGCATTGGGTGAATGGCCTTCTGTTAATGCCTATATCGATGGAGATCAGCTTGTGTATCATGACTATGCAGATATCAGTATTGCAGTAAGTACACCCCGCGGATTAACCGTACCTGTTATGCGTAATGTTGAAAGCCTGAGCATGGCAGATATCGAAAAGAAAGTTGTAGAGCTGGCAGGAAAAGCACGTGATAGTAAGCTTACAGCCGAAGAATTACAAGGAGGAACTTTTACCATCACAAATGGTGGTGTTTTCGGAAGTTTAATGAGTACTCCGATTATCAATATTCCACAAAGTGCTATCCTCGGAATGCACAAAATTCAGGAAAGACCAATGGCCATTAATGGACAAGTAGTTGTTCGTCCAATGATGTACCTGGCACTAAGTTATGATCACCGCATCATCGATGGACGTGAAAGTGTTAGCTTCCTTGTAAGAGTGAAGGAACTACTTGAAAATCCTGAATTACTGCTCTTCGGTAAAGACCCGGTGAAAACATTACTGGAAGTATAGTTTTCAACAATTTAGTGTAAATTCATAAGGCATACCTGGAAACAGATCTCGCTTACAACGAGGTATGTTATGTGCCTATGTAATCCCATACCCCATGATGCGATTCCAGTCATATTTCAATACTGCTATATCTCTTATTCAGGGATATAACGGATCGCAGCCATTGGTGCATTACCTCAAAGCCTATTTTGCCCAAGAGAAAAAACATGGTGCAAAAGACAGAAAATATATCTCACATCTTTGTTACAGTTATTACAGATTAGGACATGCGCTGAAGGAGTTATCTGTAAAAGATCGATTGAAGATCGCATTGTTCTTTGCAGAGAAAGCTCCTGGTTATTGGTCCGGTTTGTATAAACCTGATTGGGTAAAGAACTGGAATGAACAATTAGAACAACGAATAGCATTTGTTGAGCAACTCTACCCCGTATTTAGTATACAGCATATTTACCCGTGGAAAGAAGAGATCAGTGCAGGCATCGATATCCCGGCATTGAGTATAGGAGAGTTTACTCAACCTGATCTTTTTATCCGTATAAGACCCGGATTTGAAAATGTCGTTCGTAGCAAACTGAAAGATGCAGAGATCGCCTTTCAGGAATTATCAGAAGCTACATTGGCGTTACCCAATGGCACTAAGCTCGATAATGTATTGGAAATTGATCAAGAAGCGGTGATCCAGGATCTGAATTCACAGCGGGTAAGATTATTGTTTCCTGTGCTAGAAGGATCCAATCTACGGGTTTGGGATTGCTGTGCAGCCAGTGGAGGAAAATCTATTCTTACTTATGATCACTTAAAGCAAGATTTTTCACTGACAGTATCGGATGCGCGAAATTCTATTCTTCATAATCTTAAGCAACGCTTTAGCAGAGCAGGGATCGAACGGTATGAATCTTTTATTGCAGATCTTTCTGTTTCTACTTTTGCATTCAACGGCGAGCCATATGATCTGGTCATATGTGATGCGCCTTGTACTGGAAGTGGTACCTGGTCCAGAACACCCGAACAACTGGCTTTCTTTAGTACGGATAAAATCACTTTATATACTACGCTTCAAAGAAAGATCAGTCAAAATGTAGCCAAGGCTGTAAAACCAGGCGGCTATTTGATGTACATCACCTGTTCATTATTTCGCAGAGAGAATGAAGAGATCGTGAAGCAGTTGCTCGAAGAGAATGATACACTAGAATTGGTTATGCAGCAACTCATGACAGGGTACCATCAGAAATCAGATACAATGTTCGCAGCCTTGCTCAAACGAAAAGTCTAAAGCGTAGACAGCTCACCACGTTGAATGATTCCACCACCAATCACATCATTGCCTTCATAGAAAACAGCACTTTGTCCGGGAGCAATACTTTTTACATGTTCATAAAAACGAACACGTATACCATTCTCATGGTTGTATAGATTGGCTAACGCACCACTGTCTTTATAACGGATTTTAGCCATGGCTTCCATACCGTCCGTGATACCATCGTACTTGATCCAATTCATTTTGGTGACCAGCATATCGTTTTGCTCAAGGTCTTCTTCGTCGCCCAATACTACAGTATTTGTATTCGGATCTATCGCAGTGACATATGCAGGTTTACCCAATGCAATATCAAGTCCTTTACGCTGACCGATGGTATAAAAAGGATAGCCTTTATGCTGACCTAATTTTTTTCCTGTTTTGTCCACAAACCAACCACCATTGACTTTTTCTTCTAGTCCATCAACATTTCTTTTTAAGAAGCCACGGTAATCATTATCCGGCACAAAACATATTTCATAGCTCTCGCTTTTTTTAGCGAGTTCTGGGTAGCCCATATCCATCGCCATTTGGCGAATATCTTTTTTATGATATTTACCTAAGGGCATGATGGTTCTGCTAAGTAATTCTTGATCCAGTCCCCACAATACATAACTCTGATCTTTGGTTGCATCCAACCCTTTGCTGATGACATAGCGGCCATTGGTATGTTGCCTGATTTCAGCATAATGCCCGGTCGCAATAAAATCACAGTTGAGTGCATTCGCCCTTTTCAGCAAGGCTCGCCATTTGATATGGGTATTACACATCACGCAGGGATTAGGAGTACGACCTGCGAGGTATTCTTCAACAAAATTTTCGATCACGAAATCTCCGAACTCTTCACGGATATCGAGGATGAAGTGAGGGAAGCCATGGTGTACGGCAGCCTGACGGGCATCGTTGAAAGAGTCAATATTACAGCAGCCTGTTTCTTTGGAACTTGTACCGCTACTGGCATAGTCCCATGTTTTCATGGTAATGCCTACTACTTCATATCCTTCATTATGGAGCATGAGTGCCGTAACGGTACTATCTATACCGCCACTCATCGCTACCAACACTTTTCCTTTACGGCTCATGTCAATTAAATTAGTCTGCAAAAATACAGTAAGCGCGCGAATTGAGGGGTAGATAGGGGGTGATGGGATGCTTAATGGCTTTCGAATAACGAAAAATCAGAGGTCTACGGCCATCAGTTTGAAAGTATGACTCCATCCGTCATATACAAAACTGCAATACCTAAGAACATCTCTACCAATGATGCCATCATAAGGAGCATTGCTATAATCACCCTCGACAACGTCAATAGGCAGTGCTTTTTCCCGGAAAATGGGAAGGTAAAGAATGGCTCGAAAGAGCTTTAACTCGTAGCGTCCACCAGCGCCATCTACAGTTGCATCATCACGGTATTGATTCAGTTGTAAGCGTTCAATGATGGACTTATCTAACCCGGAAATATTCGAACCGGTGTCAATCAATAATTTTGTAGTGATATAGGTATGGTATCCGTTGAAGTTCTTGACATTTAAAAAAGTTTCTTCATCCGTGTGAATTTCGGCTTCAACGATCGGACCGTGGTCCTGTAAGGTTGGAATGGTTAATTGTAATCCCTGCATTTGAAAACAATTTATATTCACTATCTGAGAGTTACAAAGCTTGTTAAACCAAATTCCTTGCCTTATTAAACAACGTTGAAAAATTGCGGGAAATACGCGGTTTCTGTTTGGTCATTTTGACGATATTTACCGAAACTCTTTGTTATGATAAAATTATTGGTGATTGGCAATCTGGGTAAAGATGCCATCCTGAACAATGTGAATGGAAAGAACGTGATCAACTTTACGGTAGCACATACTGAAAAATATAAAGATGCTCAGGGTGTACAAAAAGACCGTACAGTATGGGTTGATTGTTCTTATTGGACTGATCGCACAGGTGTTGTTCCATACCTTAAAAAAGGAACACAAGTGTATGTAGAAGGTAATCCAGATGTAAGAACCTATACTACTCAAGATGGTAGAAATGGTGCTACACTTACATTAAGAGTACAGAGTATTCAATTAGTAGGAACGAGAGGTAATGAAGGGGGCAATGGCTCGTCTGCTGGTAATAGCGGATACGCACCACAAAGTGCATCTTACAGTAGCCAACCTTCTGTGTCTTCCCCGAATGAACTCACAGAACCTATGGATGATTTACCATTCTAATGTACCTGCTGATCGCATGTAAATAATAAAAGGAACCCACGGGTTCCTTTTATTATTTTAGATTATAATGTGTTCATCAATAAGTAGTTATAATGCGAAATACCGTAGTTGTACGTACATTTTTGCGTAGTTCTACGTTGTAGTTTTCTCAAGGATTGGAATAATATTGCCTTGAAAAGAGGTCTTCTATTTCTTCCAGGACATCAGAAGAATACTCATCAGATAACAGGATATTATTGAAATACCGGCTAACTGTTTGTGACATCAAACCGGGCATTTCAAGAGCGGGTCGGTTCATGGGGGGATCAACCCGCTCCTGTTTACTGATTTCCTACCTTATATTTACAACTACCAACTGCTTGGATACATGCAACACCTCATTTCCTTACAGGAAGCCATTGATATGACTTCCCTATACAGATCTAACATTCCATCAGGAATGGTAAACTCTGAAACGTTTAGCAAAGAATCGGTTTCAGCCTTATTGAATCAACCCGGATGTGTATCACTTAGAATTTATTATGGTAAAAAAAATGATGATACCATTCATGCGATATTAGTAGGTGTGGATGAAACCGGGGCTGATATGATTCAAACATCCGATCTTATTCTAGAGGAAGGCCAACGTTGCCCACCGGAATGCCCAACTCCTCCTTCACCATTGAACGGTTAATTTAAATGACTCCCCAGGCTAAACAAATTATAGCGTTTTTTCTGATTATGGTAATGATTGTAGGGGTTGTATATGCCATCATCCGTAAAGATAGAATGAAGAATTACTATAGACCTTTTTACGTCTATTTGATTGTGGCACTTGTATTCGAATTACTGATTAAAATCATTATTTATTCAGGTTATAAAAGTTCACTTGTCAGCAACTGTTATGTTCTAATAGAATTCCCCATTTTTCTATGGCTTTTTTATAATTGGAGCTCCAGAAACAACAAGATTTATTTTATCGGACTATTTCTCATTGGTGTAGTGATCTGGATATTTGATAATCTGATCATTAATAGTATTTTTCAAATCAATTCTTATTATAGGATCTATTATTCTCTGGTACTGATACTGTGTTCCATCAATCAATTAAATAAAGTCATTTTTCAGGATAACATTATGCTCTGGAAAAATGCAACTTTCTTGATTAGTATTACTTCAGTGTTTTATTACAGCTACCGTGTTTTTATTGAAGGGTTGTTTCTTTTTCAAGAGGATTTCAGCAATGATTTTTTTCGGGGAGTATATAGTATCATGGTTATTGTGAATTTTTTATCACATTTGATCTATACATTAGCGGTATTATGTATTCCAGCGAAGCAAGAATTTACCTTACGATACTGATCACCACCTTTATCATTGGTACGATCCTCGCTTTTTTTCTTGTGACCATTATCCGGCAACATAAAAAAAGATCAAAGCTCTATGAGGACCGTTTGCGGATGGAAGTTGAATTGTTGGAGACTGAAAGAGGAAGAATCGCTTCTGATCTTCATGATGATCTAGGTCCACTACTCTCTGTTATTAAAATGAATATTCACTTATTGGATACAAAAGATAAAAATGACCTGATCATATTGGGTAAAACGACCAGTCATATCGACCATACCGCAAAAAGACTGAGAGAAATATCCAATAATATCATGCCTTATACTTTACAAAGAAAGGGACTATTAACAGCAATGGCTGAAATGACAGAATTATTGGTAGAAGGCAACAAATTATCTATTGAATTCAATAATTCTATAAAGGATTTAGCAATCACTAAAGAAAAAGAGATCCATATTTTCCGATTGTTTCAAGAAGTGCTAAATAATTCTATTAAACATGCCAATGCTTCTGAAATTAATATTCATTTCTATCAGGAGAAAAAAGAAATTTGTCTTTTGATCAAAGACAATGGATGCGGATTTGATAAAGAGAAAGTAATGAGTCAAGGAAAAGGGCTTGGCCTTCAAAATATTCTTCGTAGAGCAGGCATCTTAAAAGGGAAAGTATACCTTGAAACTGCACCAGGAAACGGAACAGAATATCTTTTCAGAATACCTTTATGACCATGGAACAGCTTCTCCCGATTCGAGTACTAATTGCAGATGATCATGATATTTTCAGAGACGGACTTTCATTGTTACTAATGAAGGAGCCCACGATTGAATTAGTGGGAGATGCTGCCAATGGAAAGCGATTGATACAAATGGCCAAAGAACTGCATCCGGATATTATTTTGACCGATTTGAAAATGCCCGAAATAGATGGGATAGAAGCCATTAAAACCATCAAAGAACAATTGCCCGCAATTAAAACCATCGCTTTATCTTCTTTTGATAGTGATGCAATGGTCATTGACGCATTAGAAGCCGGAGCAATGGGTTATATCATCAAAAATGCAGATCGCGGTGAAATCATAGATGCTATCAGAATGGTATTTACCGGAAGTCCTTATTACTGTAAAACCACATCAAGCCGATTGGTAAAACTGATTGCCCGAAGTGAATTCAATCCTTATAAAACAGATGCTCCTAAATTATTCTCGGATAAAGAGAAAGATATCATCCGACTCATTTGCGAAGAAAAAACCAGTAAAGAGATCGGAGAACTGCTATTCATGAGTTCTCGGACCGTTGAAGGGCATCGCGTTAAGATCCTGGAAAAAATGAATGTAAAGACCACCGCCGGTGTCGCGATCTATGCCATCAAGAATGGACTCTATAACCCAGATCAAGAGTAATATTTATTGTGCATTTATGATGACTGCTACTCCCTTCGTAACTTGCAGTCATGGATCAGACATTTTCTTATGCATCTTTATATGCATTTACAAAGAAGGTATTCCTTAAAATGGGATGTTCAGATGTAGATGCCACTACTGCAACAAATGTATTGTTGTCTGCAGATCTTCGAGGGATCGATAGTCATGGTGTGGCCCGACTCAGTGGGTATGTTCGTTTATGGGAAGTTGAGCGTATCAATGCTACCCCCAATATTCAAGTGGTTCATGAAACGCCTTCCACAGCTGTTGTGGATGGAGATGCAGGGTTGGGATTGGTGGTAGCACCCTTTGCTATGAAGATCGCTATTGAAAAAGCAAAGCAAGTAGGTACAGGTTGGGTAAGTGTGCGCAATACCAATCATTTTGGTATCGCTGGTTATCATGCTATGATGGCATTGGAAAATGAAATGATCGGAATGGCCATGACCAACGCAAGTGCATTGGTAGCACCTACTTTTTCCATCGAAAGAATGTTGGGTACCAATCCAATCGCTGTAGCTATTCCGGCAGGAGAGCAACCACCCTTTGTGGCAGATATGGCTACCACAACAGCCGCAAATGGTAAACTGGAAATACTGCAAAGAAAAAATGCAGAAGCCCCATTGGGCTGGGTCCAAGACAAGGATGGACATGCATCAACTGATGCCAATATCTTAAAGAAGGAAGGAGCTTTATTACCCTTGGGTAGTGATCGTGAACATGGAAGTCATAAAGGATATGCACTAGGTGCGATCGTAGATATTTTTTCAGCAGTACTCAGTGGGGGTAGCTATGGTCCCTGGGCTCCGCCATTTCCGGCCTATGTACCCATGCCTGAAAATATGCCCGGTAAAGGGCTGGGTCATTTCTTTGGTGCCATGAGAATAGATGCTTTCCGTCCTGCAGCAGAATTCAAATCACATATGGATAACTGGATCACCAGGTTTAGGAATGCAAAACCCGCTTCTGGTCATGATCGTGTATTGATTCCAGGTGATCCGGAACGTGCTTATGAAAAGGAAAGAATGGAGAAAGGTATTCCAATCGTAACAAGTGTTGTAGAGGATCTGAAAACTGTGGCTGCAAAATTGGAAGTCGACTGGATAACAGCATAAAACTATCAAGCTAAC
This sequence comes from Sediminibacterium sp. KACHI17, assembly GCF_040362915.1. Classification (NCBI taxonomy): domain Bacteria; kingdom Pseudomonadati; phylum Bacteroidota; class Chitinophagia; order Chitinophagales; family Chitinophagaceae; genus Sediminibacterium; species Sediminibacterium longum. The sequence continues at coordinate 3,069,252 of NZ_AP029612.1, forward strand.
GACTGTTCATTTAAAATCCCTCTTGATTTAGCCTTCCATCAGTTACCTTTGCACCTCATTTAACAACTAAAAAATCGGGGGAGGGGGATTCTTATGAAAGTAATGAAGTTCGGCGGTACCAGCGTAGGAAAGCCGGAACGTATGCACCAAGTATCACAATTGATCACTAAGGATGCAGAACCCAAGATCGTTGTGTTAAGTGCACTAAGTGGCACAACCAATGCTCTTGTTGAGATCAGTAATAGCCTTTCATTGGCAGACAGGCAAGCAGCCAAACAAAAGATCGATCAGTTAGAAGCTCATTATCGTCAGTTTGTACTTGATCTAGTGAAGACAGATCATGTTCGTGCAAAAGCGAATGCTGTTGTTAGTGAACATTTTGAATTCCTGAATATCATTTTACGTATTTCCTTCAGTGAAGCGCTCAACAAAGATATTTTAGCGCAAGGTGAACTGATGAGTACCAAACTATTTAGTTGCTACCTTGAAGAGCAAGGTATCGATCATATGCTATTGCCTGCATTGGAATTTATGACGATTGATGCCAATGAAGAGCCTCAGTTGGGTAGCATCAAAGTGAAATTGAGTCAGCAACTGCAACTACATAAAGACAAAAAATTATTCATTACTCAAGGATATATCTGTCGTAATTCGAAAGGAGAAGTGGACAATTTGAAAAGAGGAGGTAGTGATTATACCGCTTCACTGGTAGCCGCAGCTATTCAGGCAAGTGTTTGTGAGATATGGACAGATATTGACGGTATGCACAATAACGACCCTCGTATCGTTAATAAAACTGTAGCTATTGAACAATTGAGTTTTGATGAAGCAGCAGAGTTGGCTTATTTCGGTGCTAAAATTTTGCATCCAACATGTATCTGGCCTGCACAACAGGAGAATGTTCCGGTGAAGTTATTAAATACCATGCAGCCTGATGCACCTGGAACTGTGATCACTAAAGAAGCTGGTAGTGTAGGTGTGAAAGCAGTAGCTGCAAAAGATGGTATCATAGCCATCAAGATCAAAAGCAGTAGGATGTTATTGGCATACGGTTTCTTACGTAAAGTGTTTGAAGTTTTTGAAAAATATCGAACTTCTATTGATATGATCACCACTTCTGAAGTAGCCGTATCAGTGACCATTGATACAGATGTTGCTTTGAGTAGTATCGTGAAAGAACTGGAACCTTTCGGAACAGTTGAAGTTGATAAGGATCAAACCATCGTATCAATTGTAGGTAATGAGATCGCTCAAACAGATGCAGTTCTGCAAAAACTGTTCAATGCCATTCAGGAAATACCGGTTACCATGGTTAGCTATGGTGGCAGCACTCACAATATTTCTTTATTGGTACCTAGTCAGTACAAGACTAAAACATTGCAATTACTCAATAGCGGCTTATTTGGATTGTGATCAATGTTAAATGACGTTAATATTTAAGCCATCCGTCTAGACGGATGGCTTTTTTTATTGAAATTGTTGTTTCAAATCATGGCATGAGAATCGTAGTTGTACTGATCACTTGTATTGTGAGTTTTCAAATCTCCTTTGCTCAGCAAACATTAAGGGGGAAAGTCATCGCAGGTGATACGAAGCAGCCTATTCATTTAGCCAATGTCTTTTTAAGCAATACCTCCATTGGAACAGTGACCAATGCTGACGGGTCTTTTGTCTTGGATAGATTTCCCCAAGGACGTTTTGATGTAGTTGTGTCCTGTATTGGTTATGAGACCTATGTGACCACTATTCAATATGCTCAATTACCTGCTTCAATTGAAGTAGTACTAAATCCTAGAATAAATGTATTGCAAGAAGTAGTGGTAGAACCTTATGAAAAAAATGGCTGGGATCGGTATGGAAAATTTTTCATGGAAAATTTCATAGGGATGTCTGCATTGGCAGCTGATTGTAAACTAAAAAATCCTGAGACGATCCGATTTCGATTCAATAAAAAAGAAAATATTCTTCGGGCATTTGCAGATGAACCAATTGTATTAGAGAATAGAGCACTCGGATATATTTTACACTATGACTTAAAAGTGTTTGAATATAATTATGGAACAAGAATATTTTACTTTCAGGGATATCCCTTGTTTGAAGACATAATTACGGATCGGAAACGTTTATTGAATCGTTGGGAAAAGAATCGAGCGGATGCTTACGCAGGGTCTATGATGCATTTTATGCGTTCACTATTCAGAAATCAATTGATTGAAAATGGTTTTGAAGTAAGGAAACTCATTAAGGTCAGTGAAGAAGAAAAGAAGAGAGTTAGAAGCATTTATAATTCTAGGACCTATATAAATGGTAGTGGAAACATTATCGTCAATGATAGTTTGCTGGGTAACGGAAACAAAGACAGTGCTGATTACTACCGAAAAGTGATGCGACAGCCGGAAAAAATGGCTGTATTGATCAATCAACTTTTACCGGGCGATAGCATCGCGTTTGCGATTGATAGCTTTACTGCCGGATTATATTTTGATGATCATCTACAAATTATCTACAAATACAAACAAGTGCCAGATGAATTCGTTAGGATGAATACCCTATCTGTTCAACCTAAAACACCCGTGATGTCTGAAATCTATTTGCCAAGAAAAAAGACCATTGCAGTACTTGCCAATGGTAGCTATTTTGAAGGTATAGACCTCATCTCTTCCGGATACTGGGGTTGGTGGGAAAAATTAGCAACCATGCTACCTTTTGATTATAAACCGCCTGTTAAGAGAAGTGAGTAGTCAGTATCAAAATAGGTTACTACTCACCATGCACCCAATAAGAAGGAGTATATTTTTTGTAATTCTACTTCCTCAATGCAATATGGGGGCATGATGTATACAGTGTTACCTAATGGACGAATATACATGCCCGCTTCTAGCGCTTTCTTGGTGATCACCGTACTTACCTGATTCAGGTACTCCTTTTTACCCTGATCGATCTCAAAAGCCAGGATCGTTCCCAGTGTACGAACATCTTTGATAGGCAGTTTGCTCTTGCGAAGCTCAGCTGCACAGGTAAGATTCGAAGCGCATATATTTTCAATCTGTGACAGACATTGTTCTTTCTCCAATAGATCTAGGCTGGCAAGTGCTGCTGTACAGGCTAATGGGTTCGCTGTAAAGGAATGCCCATGGAAAAATGTTTTCATGGCGTCATCATCGACATAAGCCTGATAGATACGATCAGTGCAAGCTGTTACACCAAGCGCCATTGTACCTCCTGTTAAGCCTTTGCTTAAACAAATGATATCAGGCTTCTTATGCATGTATTCACTTGCGAAAAATTTTCCGGTTCTTCCAAATCCGGTCATTACTTCGTCCGCAATACAGATGATATCATTCAGCTTGGCGGTATTCAGTAATTCATTCAGTAGATAAGGGTCATACATATTCATACCGCCTGCCCCCTGTACCAAAGGTTCATAGATGAATGCAGCAGTTTGTGATGCGTGTTGCTGCATGGTATTTTTTAATTCACTGATATTTTCTTGTGTCGGAGTATCCAGAAAAACAACATCAAAAAGTAATTCATGAAATGCCAGTGTGAAAACACTACGATCACTTACACTCATCGCTCCGAACGTATCACCATGATAACTATTCTTAAAAGCGATGATCTTATTTCTTTGTTTTTGATTCTGATTCCACCAGTATTGTATGGCCATTTTCAGCGCCACTTCTGTAGAGGTTGATCCATTATCACTATAAAAGATCCTTGAAAAATTACCCGGTAAGATGGCTAATAATCGTTCAGCCAGTTCTACTGCCGGACGGTGAGTAAATCCCGCAAAGATCACCTGTTCCAGTTCCAAAGCCTGTTGGTATAATTTCTCAGCGATATAAGGATGCGCATGGCCATGCAGATTTACCCACCAGCTACTGATTGCATCAATATACTGATTCCCGTTTTCGTCAAATAACAATGAACCCTTACCCTTAACTATGGCTATCGGATCAGCCATGTTTTTTTGTCGGGTAAACGGATGCCAAATACATTCTTTATCACGTGAAACAATACTCATACGGCAAATGTAGGGTGTAAATGGTAGTTGTTTAGTCACTGATTCAGGTAGTTTTGCCCTGATTTTTTTCCTGCATGCAACGCAGGTATAACCAACCGTGTCAAAGCACTGAATTCACTGCATGTTAGACGAACAGAAACTGGTAAAAGACTGCCTGAAGCAACATCCGGCTGCCCAAAAGCTGCTGTATGACACATTTGCCGAGCAAATGCTGGGTACCTGTTTCCGTTATACCAAGAGTATGAATGATGCAGAGGAGGTTATGCAACAAGGTTTTATCAAAGTATTTCAGAACCTGCATCAGTTTCGTTCTGAAGGTGATCTGGGTGCATGGATCAGAAGAATTATGGTCAATACTGCGATCAATTATTTAAAACGAAAGCCGCAATATCAATTAGATCTAAGCTTTGAAGACACTCATTTGCATCCGGTTGATAGCCATCAGCCTGATCTAAAGATACAAATGAAGGACCTTTTAAATCTGATCAGACAATTGCCTTCCGGCTATCAAACCATTTTTAACCTCTATGCGGTAGAAGGATATTCACATGTGGAGATCGCTAAAATATTAGGGATCAGTGAAGGCACCAGTCGATCACAATATGCAAGAGCGAGGGCATTATTGATCAGCTGGTTAGAAAAATATTCTGTTAACGGAAAAAAAGATCGTTATGCCCAATAAGTCTTTTGAAGAGCAAGTGAGGGAAGAACTTTCCGGTCTGCGTATCAAGCCCAATGATGCGATATGGGAGTCTGTTGCCGCAAGCCTCCAGCAAAAAAGAAAACGTCGATGGGCAATTTGGTTTCTTACATTATTGGTCGGATTATCCGGGGCTTCTTTTTGGTTTTTCATAGAGCAACAGCCACTGACATCCGCATCTGTGAAGTCAAAAATCACTAGTGATACTCAAAAAAAATCATCCATTACGGATGACTTAGAGATCAAAGCATCCATCAAAAAATTACCAAAGTCTTCTGATAACGAAATACTCAGTCAAATAAATATTCCTGATCGGACAGTACGATTAGCATCACCGGTATCAAACACTTTTTTACAACCGGCTGCCAAGGAGAAAAAGATCAATGTACAAAAAGAATTACCCCAATCAGTAGTGCCTGTGAGTGATACAGTATCTTCTTCTATGATAGTAGATGCTAATTCCGTAGCTACAGCAACTCAGGTCAGTACTCCACAAAAAGATAGTCAATTTGTGATCCCTTCAATTGTTGGTATTAGTGAAAAGGCTGTCATTGATTCTGTACAAAACAAAACAGTTCTGTTTGTATCTCGCGATACAGTGAGCCCATCAGACAAGCAAAAGAAAATATCTAAATGGAAATGGAGATTGGCCGTACAAGGTGGACAAAGCGGTGTTCGCAATTCCTGGGGGTCATTGTTTAGAGCGAATAGTGCAGATGCCTATACAGGCTTTTTTACTTCATCTAATCTCCCGAGCTCTCCTTCAACAGGGGCGGGTTCTTTTGCATCATCGAGAATAAAATCAAACGATCATCTTTCACTAGGCGTTTCTATTGAAATGATCAGAACTTTTGGAAAGAAGAAAAAAAATAGTATTGGATTACAGTTGGGATATGATTTGTATCAAACACGTACTAGAATCGGTAATAGTAACACAGGTACTTTGCAGTTCTCTAATGTCAATCGATCAAATGAATCTTCAGTATACTTTGGAGTAAATGATAGTGCCAATTATATTGCCTCCTATCATTTTATACGATTGGGCGTGCAGTATTATCGCTCATTGAAATGGATACCTAAAACGGATCTTCGCTGGTATGCAGGTATAGGATTCAATACAATGGTTTCAGGGAATGGGTTACATCTGGGTACTGCAAATAATAATCTTTATTATTTCAAAAACAGATCTTTATTACGAACTGCTCAGCTGGATATTACTACCGGGATTGAATTTGCCTTAGGAAAACATAAACGCTTATTTGTAGCACCGCAAGCAATGTACATGCTTAGCAATATTTCAAAACAAGCAGGAGTAAATCAGCATTTGTTTCGTCCCACGATTAAAGTTGCATGGCAGTTATCAAAGAACTCACCATAATGCAATACGCTTATGGGGCATGTGTCAGATAGGTATCAACTATTGGTAGGGAAACAAGAATTCTGCTAGCAGAAAGTATGATGCTACATATAAATGACTTTCATTCAGAGCGGCTTATCGTTTATGGTAAGCCTGATTAGTTCTCATGTGTTGGTTTTCAGTGTCAACCCGGCAGCGATTTTGGTAATAGCTTTTGCCATTCTTTCTGTTCGGGTTGTTTCTTTTTTTGCTTCATTGATCCAATCAATATATTGTTTTTGTTCACCCTCTTTCAATTCAAAGAAATGGGTATAAGCTTTTGGCTCATCTTTTAGACACGCTAAAAAATTTGCTGGAACACTGATGGGGTCATTATCCCGATAGAGTGTGATCAGCACATGATCACCCGCTTCTTTTCCTATACTTTTTCTGATGGAAGCTTTAATAGGTAAAAAGAGTTTCCCATTGCCCATGGGCATGAGTTTATAGTTACTAATAACATGATCATCAATTGTACCTTTCACTTTAACCCATCCAAATGGTTGTTTGGGATCTTGACTTATCTCTGGGATTGTAGCATAGGTCCAGCCACCTTTTCCCGGGAATTTTTCAAGCTTATATTTTTTTCGAATGATCGGTTTCATGTTTCAGGAAAGATAAATTTCGCTGAATACCCTTGAATTTACTTCGTTTAAGAGGGGAATGCTGAAATATTTTTTTAAAAGCTTCTTCGGTCAAGAGTTCCCATTCATGGGTACTTAAATTTAATATCTGAGGCAAAGGATCAAATGAGGGTTCCTGATGCGGATGACTGAATCGATTCCATGGACAAACATCCTGACAGGTATCACAACCAAACATCCAGTTATCAAATTTCCCTTTCATTTCATTCGGGATCAAAGCATCTTTTAATTCGATGGTGAAATAACTAATGCATTTACTGCCATCAATCACTTTGTTGTCCAATATGGCTTCAGTTGGACAAGCATCAATACATTTTCTGCAAGTGCCACAGAAATCTTTAGCGAAAGGATCATCATATTCCAATGGAATATCAACGATCAAGGTAGCAATAAAGAAAAATGAACCGTTTTGCTTGGTGATAAGATTTCCATTTTTACCGATCCACCCGGCACCACTTCTGGTAGCCCAGCTTCTTTCCAATACCGGAGCAGAATCTACAAATCCTCTTCCTTGTATATCGCCAATATGGATCCGAATAGCATCTAACAATTTTTGTAATTGTTGCCTGATCACTTCATGATAATCTTTACCCCAGGCATATTTAGAAATTTTTGGAGCACCCGGGCCTTGTTCCTGAGAAGGGAAATAGTTTTTTAATAAAGTGATCACAGATTTAGCTCCCGGAACCAACTTAGTGGGGTCAACCCTAAGATCAAAGTAGCTTTCCATATATGACATGGAGCCATGTCTCTGCTGATTAAGCCATGATTCTAACCTCCGCGCGTCATCATCCAGTGGAACTGCTTTCGCAATGCCACAATAATCAAACCCGTTTGTAGAGGCAATATGTTTGATGGTTTGAGTGGTGGTCACGGTATCAATTGATCGGATTATTCAAATGTACATAGGATTTGATCACTTGAATACGAACTTCTTTTCTTCGACTTAATTTTGCTTTACATCTTTAATGAAAGTGCGCATTCTGGGATCAGTGGAACAGAACAAGTGCAAACTAATTTAATGTTTTATCTTACGCCATAAAACGAGTGAAATGAAGCGTGTTTATCTTCTTTTTGTATTGACTTTCTTTGTCATGGTGACTAAACAAACCCATGCTCAGCAACTAGACTCGATCATGGATGCACATGCGAATATCTTTCCCAAAGAGAAAGTACATATTCATTTTGATAAACAATTGTACAATAAAGATGAAACCATCTGGTATAAATTATACCTGTTAGCGGAATATGTTCCGAGTCCTTTGAGCAAGAACATATATGTAAACTGGTATGATACAGAAGGTAAAATGTTACGTCAGACTGTAGCTCCATTGTTTCAGTCAACGGCCAAAGGCTCATTCGATATACCGGTTGATTATAAAGGAGAGTTCGTAAGAGTAAAAGCTTATACCAGTTGGATGTTGAATGATGATACCAGTTTTATTTATCAGCGTGATATCCCTATTAATAACGGTACTCCGGTCAGTAAAGCAAAACCTGTACGTAAAACACATGTTGAGTTATTCCCTGAAGGAGGTAATCTGGTATTAGGCCTAGATGAAAAAATTGCATTCAAGGCTTCTGATCAGAATGGTCGTCCCGTAATGGTCAAAGCTCAATTGATGAACAGCAAAAATCAGGTATTGGATACTTTACGCGTTAAGCATGATGGTATGGGTTTCTTTTTCCTAAAATCTGTAGCTGGTGAACAATATCGTGTAGACTGGATAGATGAATATGGAGCCAAGGGTAGTACGCCATTAACCGGAATACAAAAAGAAGGCCTATCACTCAGTATTGCCAGCACCAATGATAAAGCACTGATTTTAGTAGAAAGAACAGCAAATGTTCCCGAAAATATGCAGCAGCTGTATTTGTTAGTTCATATGAATGAGCGTCCCATATACAAGCTGAGATTGAATATGACCGCTAAAACTGTGATCAACACGGCGGTTCCAATTGAAGAACTGCAAACAGGCATCCTTCAATTTTCTTTATTTACCAATGATTGGATTCCGATGGAGGAAAGAATTTTATTCGTGAATAACAGGATGCATGAATTCAATTCAAAGATCAATCCCGGAATTGTGAGTCTCGAAAAACGAGGTAAAAATATTCTGGAAATTTTGGTGTCAGATACAGCTGCAGCTAATATGTCTATCTCTGTTACCGATGCAGCATTGAGCGGAGAAGATCAACATACCATTTTCTCAGATTTTTTATTGAGTCATCAGTTAAGAGGTTATATACACAATCCCGCATATTACTTAAAGAGTGATGCAGACAGTATCACAGCTAGGTTGGATCTGGTGATGCTAACGAATGGTTGGAGACGGTTTGATTGGGATAAATTAAAAGCAGCTACACAGCCTGTTCTAAAATATGCACCGGAGACAGATTTCCTCAAAATCAAAGGTAAGGTTTATGGTATGGAAGCAGGAAGGGCCGGTGGTCCGGAATTATTGAACATTATCCTGAAAGGAAAGGATAGTAGCTCCAATGTTTATTTTGTTCCGATACAAAAGGATGGTTCTTTCGACGAACCTCTACCCATATTCTTTGATACTGCACGCGTCTATTATAATTTTAATGATAAAAATAAAATCGGTTTTGTAGGACAAGTTCAATTGGGAAATGGTCTCTTGAAGAAAGAACCAGGTAGCACCATTCGTATGGGACAAGTACCTGTATTTCAGGTATGGTCGGATAGTATTGGATTGGCAAGGATGAATCTGTTTTTACAAGAGCAGGAAAAACTACGTAAAAGCATGGCTAGTGCTACTTTACAAGAAGTAGTTGTAAAAGCAAAGATCAAAGACCCTATACAGGTATTGGATGAAAAATATGCAAGTGGACTTTTTTCCGGAGGCGATGCGTATAGTTTTGATTTAATGAATGATCGTATGCCGGGTGCATTGAATGTGCTTACCTATTTACAAGGCAAGGTCGCAGGATTACAAATTTCAGGAAGTGGGTCACAGATGTCAATGAGTTGGCGTGGCGGTACCCCATCATTGTATTTGAATGAAATGATCACAAATGTAGATATGGTACAGAGTATTCCTATTACAGACATTGCTTACATCAAAGTAATGCGACCGCCATTCTTTGGTTCTGGAGGTGGTGGTGCAGATGGAGCTATTGCTATTTATACCAAGAAGGGCGGAGATGTTCAGCGCAATGACCCAAGTAAAAAAGGAATGGAAAGCACCATACTTGCAGGCTACTCAAAGTTCAAAGAATTTTATAATCCGGTATATACCAAAGAAAACCCTTCTTATGACCCAGATGTGAGGAGTACATTGTATTGGAATCCCTATATCCTTACCAATAAAAGAACCCCTCGTTTCAGGGTTGAATTTCATAACAATGATTTCTCAAGAAAACTGCTTGTAGTACTGGAAGGCATCAACTCAGAAGGTAAAATGACTCGAACAGTTCGATATCTCGAATAATTCTTTAGCTAGCATGGGTTCCATTTCGTGTTAGCTAAAAATCAACGATGTCGGAAAAAAAATATGTAAAATTTATTCCAACTCGAGATGTAAAATGTGGAAGAACCTGTGTGCCAAAGGAGCAAGAACGATTCCAATATTGGTGATAAATGCTACTCCGCTGAAGATCGCATAAAAAGAAGAAAACCATTTGCCACCTACTGTTTTGATCTCTACCACAGGTCCCATACCTGATAAGATCATTGAGGCATTGTGAAAAGCATCGAGCCATTCCACATCAGCGGTATAATGATATCCCAATACACCTATGAGTAAACAAATGACCAACACACTCAACGCAAATACAAGATTTTTTACAACTCTTCTGTAAAAAAGTCTCTTGGATGCCAGCGGTTCACGTTTGTTCTCATACATGGCTCTTACTATTTACAAGTAGAAGGAAGAATACCGTCAATGATATCTTTTAGAGAAAGATACAGTTGTTTTTTTTCTTCTCCGAGTGTTCCCTTGGTAAAAAATATACAGGCATACCCTCTGCATCGGTCTATCATTGGCCAGGTACCAAATAGACCGGGAGAAGTCATAGAAGTGGCTTTACCATTCTCATCAGTGGTCATGATCCACTGCCCAAAACCATATTGAAAACCTTCCGCAGCTTTAGGAGCATATTTGATCATATCAGAAGTGGTATATACCGTTTCCATTTGTTCAATGGCTTTCTCACTTAAAATACGTTTACCATTATAGACACCTTTATTCAGGATCATAGCAAGAAAACTCATATAATCACCTGCACTTGATTGTGCACCACCGGATGGATTCACAGCATTGAAACTTGCAAAGCTGGTATTGCGCATTTGTAATGGTCTTGTGATCTTCTCTGCCATGATCTGTTCAAAACTTCTTTTGGTAACCACTTCAAGAATTTTAGCAGCAATATTCAGACCGATATTGCTATACCTGAATTCTAGTCCAGGATTTGCCACGATTTCTCTTTCAGATGCAAAATCATTGATCTCTTCTTCAAGATTTGAATATTTTTTTCGATTCAGCATCTCTTTCAGGTTGCGGATCGGTTCTGACTCTATTCCTGTTAAGTGAGATAAACAATCTTTGATGGTAATATAACCTTTGGAATACTTAGTGAAGATGGGTAGGTATTTACTGATCCTGTCATTCAACGAAATTTTACCTTCATCTACATATACCATAACCAATGCCGCTGTCAGCCACTTACTGGCACTGGCGATAGGCGCTTGTACCTTTGCATTAAAATCAGTACCTATCGCTTTTTGATAAATCACTTTACCATCCTTATAGATCATCGCAACAACATGTCCATCCAATTCTTTTTTAGATGCTTCTAGTTTACTGTCTAATGAACTAAAATCATATTGTGCGTTTGAAAACTGTAAGAATAGCATAAAACACAGTACTAGACTGACTTTCATGCAGGAATAATGTGATTTTGCAGACATAATTTCAGGATTTCATGGGTTTATCAGCTCAAAAAAACAATAGAACAGTTTTTGCTTACAAATTAGGGATTGATTTGTGAACGCAGATCAAATTTCTGCTAAATACCTTTTAAATATTGCAAATACACGATTATGAACGTTAATAATTATACGATCAAGGCACAAGAAACAATACAAGCTGCTCAACAGCTGGCTTTCAATGCCAATCATCCTTCTATTGAAACAGAACACTTGTTAAAGGCATTGATTGCGGATAAAGAAAGTCCAATCGCTTTTTTATTAAAGAAAAACAATGTTGCTATTCCTTTACTGGAAACCAAATTGGAAGAGGCGTTTGAAAAGTTGCCGAAGAATCAAACAGGCGAGCCGGCGCAAACTATTAGCCGCGACTTGAATACTGTTTTCTTAAAGGCAAATGCATTGCTAAAAGAGTTTAATGATGAGTTCATCAGTCCTGAGCACTTGATGTTGGCATTACTTCAGATCAATGATAATACCGCAAAGACCTTGAAAGATGCAGGTCTTACTGAGAAAGGATTGAAGACCGCCATCAAAGATCTTCGTAAAGGAGAGAGCATACAATCACAAACACAAGAGACACAGTTTAATGTCTTGAATAAGTATGCGCGTAATCTGAATGAAGCTGCAAGACAAGGGAAATTGGATCCGGTGATTGGGCGGGATGAAGAGATCAGAAGAACACTCCATATTTTATCGCGCAGAAGTAAGAATAATCCAATTTTAGTAGGTGAGCCGGGTGTAGGTAAGACTGCTATTGCAGAAGGATTGGCAATGCGGATCATTAATGGTGATGTTCCTGAAAATTTGAAATCCAAGATCATCTTCACATTGGATATGGGACAGTTGATCGCGGGTGCTAAATACAAGGGTGAATTTGAAGAGCGATTGAAAGGGGTTGTGAAAGAAGTAGCAGCAAGTGATGGAGAGATCATATTATTTATTGATGAGATCCATACGCTGGTTGGAGCCGGAGGAGGTGAAGGTGCAATGGATGCTGCAAATATTCTCAAACCAGCTTTAGCACGTGGTGAATTACGTGCTATTGGAGCAACCACTTTGAATGAATACCAAAAATATTTTGAGAAGGATAAAGCATTGGAACGCCGTTTTCAAAAAGTTATGATTGAAGAACCGGGAGTTGAAGATGCTATTTCTATTCTTCGTGGTTTAAAGGATCGTTATGAAACACACCATCATGTTCGCATCAAAGATGAAGCGATCATTGCAGCGGTGGAATTATCCAATCGATACATTACTGATCGTTTCCTTCCAGATAAGGCAATAGATCTTATCGATGAAAGTGCAGCAAAACTTCGATTAGAGATGAACTCTATGCCGGAGGAGCTAGATACCTTGGAAAGACAGATCCGTCAATTAGAGATTGAAAGAGAAGCGATCAAACGTGAAGATGATGAAGAGAAACTGAAAGAACTCAATATTGAGATCAGTAATCTCAGTGTACAAAGAGATACCCTGAAAGCCAAATGGAAAAATGAAAAGGAGATTGTAGATAAGATACAACAAGCAAAAGCAGGTATTGAAACATTAAAGCTGGAAGCAGAACAGGCAGAAAGAAATGGAGATTATGGTAAGGTCGCTGAGATACGTTATGGAAAGATCAAAGAACAGGAAGCCGTGATCGCTGATTATACAGAGCAACTGAATCAATTGGGTGAACAAAGCAGAAGGTTGATGAAAGAGGAAGTAGATGCAGAAGATATCGCTGAGAATATTGCAAAAGCTACCGGTATTCCTGTTGCCAAGATGATGCAGAGTGAAAGAGAGAAATTATTACATCTGGAAGAAGAATTGCATCAGCGTGTAGTTGGACAAGAAGAGGCGATCACCGCAGTGGCTGATGCTGTGAGAAGAAGTAGAGCAGGTCTGCAGGATCCACGTAAACCTATCGGGTCATTTATATTCCTTGGTACCACAGGTGTCGGTAAAACTGAATTGGCCAAAGCATTAGCCGAATATTTATTTGATGACGAACATTTGATGACCCGAATAGACATGAGTGAATACCAGGAGAAGCACACAGTATCTAGATTGGTAGGTGCGCCTCCGGGCTATGTTGGTTATGATGAGGGTGGACAACTAACCGAGGCTGTAAGAAGAAAACCTTATAGTGTTGTATTGTTGGATGAGATCGAAAAAGCACACCCGGATGTTTGGAACGTATTATTACAAGTGCTGGATGACGGACATTTAACTGATAATAAAGGCCGAACTGTCAATTTCAAGAATACCATTATTATTATGACAAGTAATATTGGTAGTCACTTGATTCAGGATGCTTTTGAAGGTGTTCGCGAAGAAAATGTAGCAGAAGCTACTGATAGAGCTAAGCATGAAGTAATGGACCTGTTGCGTAAAACCATTAGGCCTGAATTCCTGAATCGGGTAGATGAGATCATTATGTTTAGTCCATTGATGAAAAAACAGATCATGGGTATCGTAAAGATCCAGCTTGACGGCTTGAAAAAAATGGTCGCAGAAACAGGAATTCGATTAGAGTTTACCGAATATCTACTGGAGTTTTTGAGTGAGCAAGGTTACGATCCGCAAATGGGAGCAAGACCATTGAAACGTTTGATTCAAAAACAAATTGTCAATGCATTAAGCAAAAAGATCCTGGCAGGAGAGATCGATAAATCACAAAAAGTACTGATCGATGCTTTTGATGGAGTGGTCGTATTTAGAAATGAAGATTAATGAAAAGGCGGTTCATACATGAACCGCCTTTTTTGTATTTTGTAAGTGCTATGACCCGATTTACAACCTCGCTCCAACAATTTGATGAAAAAGGGGAGAAGTCCGGATGGACCTATATTCTTATTCCACAAGATATGGCGCTATCATTGTCACCGGGAAGTCGAAAAACATTTCGTGTTAAAGGAAAGATTGATGAATATAATATCAAAGGGGTAGCTGTGATGCCGATGGGAGATGGATCCTTTATTCTACCGGTGAATGCACAAATGCGTAAAGCACTAGGAAAGCGAAAAGGAGCCCTTGTCAAAGTTTCACTAGCGAAAGATCCTATGCAACCCGAAATCCCTCCTGCTTTGGCTGCATGTTTGGATGACGAACCTCAGGCAAAAACTTTTTTTGAGCAATTGCCTTTATCGCAACGTAATTATTATAGTAACTGGGTGGTTGCGGTTAAGTCAGAGTCATTACAGGCTACGAGAATCGCACAAGTAATTGATGCACTACATCTTGGATATAATTTTGTAGCATTTATGCAATACCTGAAAGCACGAAAAAAACAATAAGATCGACCATTCATCAAATTTTTCACCCAATAACTTACTATTTAGTAAGTTATTCCTAACTTCAAAACATGGCAGCCCGTCATACAGATACACGAGAAGAGATTGTCCGTATCGGAACTCAGTTGATCAAAAGTCATGGGTATAATGCATTTAGTTATGCAGACATATCAGAACAATTGCAGATCAAAAATGCGGCAGTACATTACCATTTCAGGGGTAAAGAAGACCTGTTAGCAGAAGTGATCGATCAATATATTGCTCAATATCAACTATTGAAAAAGCAGTTGCTTCAGTTGAATGCCAGTGCCACTTTTGCCATCGAAAAATTTGTAGAACGTTATTCTGTTTTAGTTGATTGTAATAGTATTTGCATCATCGGGTCTATTGCCTCAGATTACAATACACTGCCTGAATCTGTAAAAGAAAAAGTACATCAACTTGTGACCATGGTGTTGAAAATGGTAGAGGAAACGCTAGCTGCAGGAAAACGTACCGGAGAGTTTCAATTTGCTGAAACCCCCAAGACAAAGGCTTTATTGGTGATGACAAATTTAGCTGCTGGTGTACAATTGGCTCGTATTACCGGCAAAAAAGACTATGATACAATAAAACGTGCGATCATTCGTCAACTTAAAGAGTAAATTTTTTTTAATCAAATTACTTACTTATTAGTAAGTAATATATCATCTAAAATCAAAACCATGAAAAAAGTATTTATTTACACTGCCTTCATCTTAGGCTTATTGCCAGTGTCATTATCTGCGCAAACAGAAACCAAAGGCACTATCATTACCAGTTCCAATAACGTGTTAGAAGGGACGATCAAAGATCAATTACAGAAAAAAGGAAATATTGTATTACTAAGTGCATCAGGTGATAAAAAAACTTACTCACCCGCGGATGTATCAGGATTTACCATGAATGGCAGTAAGTATATCGCTTATGCAAGTGATTTTTATAAAGAAATAGTAACCGGTAAGAAAGCTGCTCTTTATGTACGTGTTACAGATAACAGCGGTAAACTCTTATATAATGGAGCTGAAGTGGTATCAGTATCTACTGCAGAAGGAAAATCAGGCGATTATTATCTTCAATTAAAAAATGATGATAAACTGAACTGGCTGTCAAAAAAGAATTTTAAGGACGAACTCACGAAGTTATGCGCTGATTGTAGCCTGGTAATAAGCAATATCAAGTCCGGACAATCCGATTATACGCAAATAACAAAACTGATCGAACAATACAACAACTGTCAGTAAAACTAATGATAGCCTGATAGAAACCTATCAGGCTATCACTTTTAAAGATCTGAATACTGCGTAGGTCTTAAAAACACAATATCAATTTTACTGACGGTGTTTTGATATTCAGACATTGTTGAAAGTCTTTTCCATTCTGGATCTTCAACAAAACTTTTCCAATGTTCATTACGGTCATCCATATTTTCAAAGCTGGTCATGTACATAAGATTGGGCATTCGGGCGCCACTCAATACTTCGCCATAAAAGACAGCATTGAAATTTAATCGCTTGAACAATATGATCTCTCCTCCTTTATTGAACATCTCTACTTTCTTTCGATAGATCTTTTCCGAAGCAGACTCATAACTTCTCAATTCGTAAATACGCATTTGAGCCGGATTCTTTAAAGCGGGCAAATCTAAATGAGGCATATCTGTGAATGAACGTAATACAATCGTTTCAAAGCGTTCATAAGTCGGATTATCATGTTTAGCCTGTAGATAGTCCATGCCATCACCCTGAAATTTTGTATCATTTAGCATACGATCTTCCAGTTGATAAAAATAGTCTGTTGAAGGAGCGGGTATCAATAGGTATAACTTTTTCATGGCAGCTGTATCATTGGTTATAGGCTTGAATACTCCCACTTTTGTAACACCATATCTTTTTGCAGCAGGCTTCCATGCTTTTTCGATGAACGTCTCAGTTCTTGTTAATTGTTCATCATTCTTGCAGTGGTATACCCTGATCAGATAAAAATCTCTTTTCGATTGTGTATAGCCCGAGAAGGTGACCAACATCAGATAAATACATATCCATATCTTTTTCATAAATAATTATTGAGCTTGTGTAAGACGATAAATTAAAATTGCAGCACGCTGTATCAAAAGTGGCAGGTCGTTGAGATTGATGGTTTCACCAACTGCATGAGCTCCTTTACCTGATGCCCCCAATCCATCAATACAATCTACATATTTTGCTATATAAGAAATATCTCCGGCACCTCTTGAACCCGGGTCTCCGGCACGAGCAGGACCGAGCCCCATATCCTGGGATACTTTATCGACCCATGATCTCAATGCATCATTCCCTTTAGTAGGCTCCATAGCAGGAATCCCGTCAGTGAAGGAGATATTTGCTTTTGTACCATTCAGGTTTTGGTTTGAAACAATAGCCCGCATTTTTTCACGGGCATTCTCTCTTTGTTGTTCAGTGAGGAAACGAAGATCTCCTTCCACGATCACAGCGGGGGAAATGATATTGGTCTTGCCTAATACCGAAGCTTTTATTTGTGTATGATCATACTGCATTTCTGATCCACCAACTATAATGCCTGGATTAAAAGTGAGGTATTTTTCACTCGATAAGTTTTCACGAAAGGTGTTCAAAATACGCGCTGCTTCATAAATAGCGCCATAACCTGATCCTTGCCCAAACACACCTGCAGAATGTCCGGTTTTAGCACTTACTTCCAATTTCCAACTGCTGAAGCCTCTTCTACCAATTGCAATGGTATTCATTCCTTGCGCAGTTTCAAATCCTAGCGCAACATCCGCTGCTTTTGCTCTTTCAATGAAGTCTGCACGACTAATACTGGTAGGTTTACCCGATTCTTCTTCATCCCCGGTAAAGTATACTACGATAGATGAATTTTCCAGTAGCCCTAATGATGCTAATGCCTGTAATGCCATTACCACCACTACATCGCCTCCTTTCATGTCATTCACACCCTGACCGGTAGCTGTGGAGTCATTGATCTTAGTATAGGGGGTGAAAGGCATGTCGGGCTCAAAAACTGTATCCAGATGTCCGATAATAAAGACCTTTTTTCCTTTATTACCTTTTCTGGAGGCAACTAGGTGTCCGGCTCGTTTTAATGAGTCAGGTAATGATACCCATTCAGTTTGTAAACCGGCTTTTTTTAATTCCCTGCTAAAAACTTCACCCGTTTTTTTGACACCGGCAATATTAAATGTGCCACTATTAATATTTACAGCCTCTTCCAGTAATTTTTCCGCATAGATCCGATTCGATTTTACCCAATTCATGATCTTGATCTCGGTATCTGAAAGTCCCTGCGAAAAAATTTTTTGGATCAGAAGCAACGCAACAACCAAAGCCTGTATCTTTTTCATGTAACTCGTTTGATGAAGACCAAGTTAATGAGATTTCATTCATCTGTGACAGGAATTTGGCCAAATACCTGATGAGATGAGTTTGTTAGTGGTCAGGAAGATGCGATCATTCACCCAAAACTTTACAGAGAAAAATTGATATCGTGAGGTATAGGGCAGTATCGTATCCATAAGCGAACCTAAAAATATCCTTTAACAAAACCTTAGTACACATTAGGCATTCTTTTTGTCTCTAACCAAATAATACAGATAAATATCAATGCCGATGATTGAATGCTACGCTAAAATCAAGCACACATGAAAACAAAACAAGTATTACTCGGAACCCTGATGTTATTTGCTATTGCATTTACAATAACATCTTGTCAAAAATCTGAATCTGCACAAGCACCGGCAGGAAAACAAAATCTTAGTTTGTATATGACGGATGGTCCTGGTTTTTTCGATCAGGTATTCGTAGATATCAAATCGATTCAGGTATTAGTGGATACCAGTAAAGATACCCGCAAGAACGATACCTGTAACTGGGATAGATTAGGTGCATATATCGGATCTACATTAGGCAACAGAAAAGATTCAGGATTGGTATGGACGAATTTGAATATTCGTGCAGGCGTCTATGATATTTTGAATCTTCGTAATGGCGTAGACACCCTATTGGCAGCTACCGATATCCCTAAAGGAGCCATTCGATTGATCAGAATCGAGATCGGCACGCAAAATTCAGTAGTGAAAGATAGTGTTACATATCCGCTTTACTGGCCTGAAAATAAACCTAATTATATCCTGATCAAATTGAAAGGAAACGAATGTGAAGAATACCTGCCGGGAAGAATTCGTTTGTGGCTTGATTTTGATATCAGCAGATCTGTGATCGTTGTGAATAACAATAAGTTTTACCTGAAGCCGATCTTCCACATTTTCGTTGAGAAGAGAACAGCGAGTGTTTCCGGTAAAGTAAAACCTCAGGATGCAAAAGCTGTCTTGACACTGTTCAACAATACTGATACTGCTTATGCATTACCGAATAAGAATGGTGAATTTAAGATGAGAGGTTTGAAAGATGGTGTATACTCATTATTCATCAATGGTTCTAATAACTACAAAGACACAACCATTAATAATATTAAAGTTGAAGCACCTAAGAATACCAATGTAGGTGTTATCGAACTCAAAAAGTAGGTTTTCAAGAGCAAGGGTTAAGGGGAGCTT
The DNA here is from genome assembly GCF_040362915.1 of Sediminibacterium sp. KACHI17. NCBI lineage: Bacteria > Pseudomonadati > Bacteroidota > Chitinophagia > Chitinophagales > Chitinophagaceae > Sediminibacterium > Sediminibacterium longum. Next base: position 3,088,836 of record NZ_AP029612.1, read on the forward strand.
TCGGGCTCCTCTTTTTTTATGCCCAAACTTTGGTTCCTTGTTCAATCTTCGCGGGAATATGGCAACTTTGCATCGGTCATTTCAAAATAGTATGTATGCAAAACCGTAAAGCTGCGATCGGATTTATTTTTATTACACTATTGATCGATGTAACCGGATTAGGGCTGATCATTCCTGTTATGCCAAAATTGATAGAAGATCTTTTACAAACTTCTGATATTAGTAAGGCATCACAGTATGGAGGATGGCTTACGTTCGCTTATGCATTCATACAGTTTCTTTTTGCTCCGGTTTTGGGTAATTTGAGTGATAAGTATGGCCGCAGACCTGTTTTACTTTTATCCTTGCTGGGGTTTGGGATCGATTATCTTTTTCTTTCATTCGCTCCTTCTATCGGATGGTTATTTGTGGGAAGAATTATTGCAGGAATTACAGGTGCCAGTTTCACCACTGCTTCTGCATACATAGCTGATATCAGTACGAATGAGAATCGTGCACAAAATTTTGGGATGATCGGTGCTGCTTTCGGATTGGGTTTTATCCTGGGTCCTATGATCGGTGGTTTATTAGGCGAATTAGGAGCACGTGTTCCATTTTTTGTTGCTGCAGGTTTGGCATTACTGAATTGTGCATATGGTTATTTCGTATTGCCTGAATCTTTATCGAAAGAAAACCGAAGACCCTTTGAATGGAAAAGAGCCAATCCAATCGGGTCTTTATTGCAATTGAGAAAATATCCTTCTGTTGCGGGGCTCATCATTTCTTTGATCCTGATTTATATCGCCGGACATGCCGTTCAAAGCAATTGGAGTTATTTTAATATTGAACGTTTTGGATGGAGTCCTAAGATGATCGGTATTTCTTTGGGAATTGTTGGATTATTGGTAGGGGGTGTTCAGGGTGGATTGGTACGTGTGATCAATCCCCGTATCGGAAATGAAAAAAGTATTTATGTCGGGCTCGGGCTGTATGCATTGGGTCTATTACTCTTTGCATTCGCAACTGAAGGATGGATGATGTTTGTTTTTTTGATCCCTTATTGTTTGGGTGGGATTGCAGGACCCGCTTTACAATCGATCATATCTGGCCATGTTCCGCCCAATGAACAAGGGGAATTACAAGGGGCGCTGACCAGTTTAATGAGCGCTACCTCTATTGTCGGTCCGCTTGTGATGACAAATCTTTTTGCCTACTTTACTCATAAAGAAGCGCCCGTTTATTTTCCGGGCGCCGCATTCTTTTTAGGTGCATTATTGATGATCGCTAGTACTTACTATGCTTATAAGGCATTGCATACTAAAAGCCAGTAAGCTAATCTTCAACTTCAACAATCATTTCAATTTCAACAGCCATATTCATCGGTAATGCTACCATGCCAACAGCACTTCTGGCATGTTTACCTTTATCACCGAATACCGCCACCATCAGATCAGAGAAGCCATTGATCACTTTGGGTTGATCTGCAAATGTCTCTGTACTGTTTACCATTCCCAATACTTTTATCACTCGTTTCACTTTTGAAAGATCACCGATTGCAGCTTTTATTGTCGATAATAAATTGATGCCCGTCAATTTTGCAGCAGCATATCCTTCTTCTATTGTAAGATCTTTCCCGACTTTTCCTGTTGTATACTTACCCTCGCTATTAGCAGGACCATGACCTGATAAAAAAATGAGATTACCTGTGCGAACAAATTTCACATAATTCGCCACCGGATTTGTAGGTGCAGGTAAAACAATGCCCATGGTTTTTAATTTGTCTTCAGGAGTCTGTGCTATTAATGAAGAGAAAAAAAAGTAGCTAATAAAAAGTAGAAATAATTTTTTCATGTGTGTATATTTTTAATGTAAAGGCAACAGTGATCTAGAAATTTTTCTATTTCATTTTCAAAGCGCATCATTGTGATGAGTGAACGCTAACGCTAATTTAACAGATCATTCTCAAAAGAGAGAGAGGCGAAGGAAAAGCTTGCTAAGTACTGATTGTTAGCGTATTGCAATGGTATTACTGGTAAGAAAATAGGATCATGATGATCATCAGTAGTTCATTTAATTGGTGGGGGAGCTTTTTAGCTGTACATTTGCACTCTTATTTACAATTTACAAATTTACAAATGGACACACAAATTCAGGGAACTGTAAAGTTCTTCAACGAGGAAAAAGGTTTTGGTTTTATTAAGCATGATAACTCCAGCAAAGAAACTTTCGTACATGCTAACGGTCTGATCGATCAGATCGAAGCAAACGATAAAGTTATCTTCGACGTGCAGGAAGGTCGTAAAGGCCCTAACGCCGTTAATGTTAAGCGTATCAACTAATTCAAGTATACATCTTAACCTTATAAACCATCCCGCCAACGGCGGGATGGTTTTTTTATGTATGTACAGGTAGAATGTACATATGCTTCTAGCTTTGGTTATATTTGCGCCTTAAATTAACATCTATGTCATTGGTGATGCAACAGTTGCAAGAAACAACAGCTTTTATTCGTGAAAAGGTTTCAGGAACAGCTACGGTCGGTATTATTCTGGGAAGTGGCTTGGGCAATTTGGCCAATGAGATCATTACCGAGTTTGAAATCGCTTATAATGATATTCCTCATTTTCCTGTGAGTACTGTTGAGGGTCATAAAGGCAAACTTATTTTCGGAGAGCTCGGAGGTAAAAAAGTTTGGGTAATGGGTGGTCGTTTTCATTTTTATGAAGGATATACCCCAAGCCAGGTTGCGTATCCGGTAAGAGTGATGCGAATGCTAGGAGTAGATACTTTGCTACTTTCAAATGCAGCAGGAGGTGTGAATCCGTCATTTAATGTTGGAGATCTGATGATCATCAAAGATCATATCAGCTTTTTTACGGTGAATCCCTTATTGGGCAAAAATGAAGATTCGATCGGAACCCGTTTTCCTGATATGAGTGAACCATACAGTAAGGCATTAATTCATACAGTGAAAGAAATTGCCAAGGCAAATAATATTCAGGTACATGAAGGGGTTTACACAGGTGTTACAGGTCCGACTTTTGAAACAAGAGCTGAATATAAATTAATAAAAGTGTTGGGGGGTGATGCTGTGGGTATGAGTACCGTACAAGAAACCATTACCGCTGTTCATTGTGGCATGAAGGTCTTTGCCATGAGTGTGATCACAGATCTTGGTATCCGTGAGGAAGAAAATACGATTACTCATGAAGAAGTATTGCAAGCAGCTACCGATGCGGAACCTAAACTAACCCTTTTGTTCAGGGAATTGGTACAAAAACTATGATCCCGACTTCCCATTTATTTGATAGTTTTAACTTACCTGCAAGAAAGCTTTACCCTTATTTTGCAGTACATTCCACCACATGCGTTTAGCTAAAAGACCTTTTCTTGGTTTACTGTTCTTACTCATGGGCTATGTGCTACATGCTCAGACAGGTCCTTTTCGTACTCGTAATTTTGGAGGTCAATCAGGAAGTCAAAACAATTCCATTAGCTATGACCGTAACGGCAGACCTGTTCGGAGTACACCCGGTAGTGATTCTTTGAAAACCCGTAATAGTTTAGCTGATTCTATCACTATTTTCTATCGCTATTTTGATTCTACACGTAATCGAACGATCGACTCATCCATTAATGATTTTTATACCCGCTTCCCACTTCCATATCAATATCATTCTTTAGGAAATTATGGAACTGCGGCTCAACCACTTTTATTTACTCCCTACATGCGCCCGGGTTTTGATGCAGGGTTTCATGCTTATGATATCTATCAATTTACCATTCAACAAACAAAATTCTATCAAACCACCCGTCCATACACAGAGCTGGCTTATTTGTTAGGTAGTAAGGCAGAACAACTGATCAATGTACTGCACACACAAAATCGAAAGGATAATTTCAACTTTTCATTGGAATACCGTTTTAGCAATGCTCCGGGTAATGTGAAGAACCAAAATGCAAGTCATAATAATTTCAGGTTCACTTCGCAATACAGATCTCCAAATAGAAAGTATGGTTTATTCTTCATTCTTCTTTCCAATAAAGCAGCTTCTTCTGAGAATGGAGGTTTACAAAATGTCAAAAGACTGGATAGTTTATCATTGAACGACCCTTATGAGTTGGAGACAAGGCTTGGAAGATCTGGTGCTGCAAGTCGAAATCCTTTTAATACAGGCGTAAATACCGGTAATATTTATAAAGAGTCAACTATCCTGATCAGGCATTTCTATGATTTTGGTAAAAAAGATTCTGTGGTAACCGATTCGACTTCGTACAAGATCTTTTATCCAAGATTTCGTCTTGAACATACGCTTCGTTATTCAACCAATAGCTATCAGTTCATAGACAATGCTGTTGATTCTTTTCTATATGAACGATACTTCAATCGTTTGGTCCGCAACCGTGTAAACATTAGCTATAACGATCGTTGGACAAATATTACCAATCAATTCAGCATGCTGACATTCCCGGATAAGAATAACCAAAGTCAGTTCATCAAAGCGGGAATTGCATTACAAAACCTCAGTGGCAGATTTGACTCAGTACTGAGAAAGAATGCCTATAACATATATGCATTGGGTGAGTATCGTAATCGTACCCGAAATCAGGTTTGGGATATTGAAGCAAGAGGTGAGTTGTATTTGAATGGGTTCAATGCCGGAGATTATGAAGCATGGATCAGTATGAAAAGATTACTGGGAAAGAAAGCAGGCTATTTGAATGTAGGTTTTCATAATGTCAACCGTTCTCCGTCATTTCTGTTTGATCCTTTGAGCCGTTTCCCAATTAATAATCGTACCAATTTCGGGAAGGAAAATACCATACATCTTTTTTTGAATTATGAGAATCCAAAAAATGGACTAAGAGTTTCAGGTAACTATTATGTCATGAATAACTATATCTATTTTGATAGTTTTTTTCATGCTAAACAAGAAGCTACATTATTCAATGTATTCCATGTAAGCCTTGAGAAAAGATTCAAATTAGCTCGATACTGGAATTGGTATACAGAAGTTCATGTACAACAAAAGACAGGTCAGTCTCCTGTCAATATACCTTCTCTACTCACGCGTAATCGAATTGCATTTGAAGGCAACTTTTTTACCAATTTATTTTTATCTACCGGATTAGAGATCCGTTACCATACTGCTTATAAAGCAGATGGATATTCTCCTTTTGTAGGCCGTTATTTTTATCAGAATACAGAAACTATTTCTAATCGCCCCGATATCAACTTATTCCTTCATTTCAGGATTAAAAGTTTCAAAGGATTTGTTCGCTTTGAAAACCTCAATACGCTGAACACAGCTAAAGGCTTCGAATTCAGTAAGTTGAACATGGTGTCATCGCTGTATCCATCTTTAGGGCTTTGGACAAGGGTGGGCATTTGGTGGAACTTTATCAACTAGGCTTTTAACAAAAAAATTGTCCATATTACCTCCTGCTGGCTTAATTTTGTAGTGTCATGAAAAGGATACTCACTACAATCATTGCACTTATCTATTTCACTGTAAGCAGTGGGATGGTAATGAGTGTACATTATTGTATGGGTAAGATCAGCGATGTTCAGGTGAACCAAGTTCCTGAAGATCGATGTATCTGTGGGATGTCTAAAAAAGAGACTTCATCAAAGGGTTGTTGTAAGACTGAATTCCAGATGGTGAAGTTGGCGGATATTCACAAAGCTTCTTATGCATCCTACGACATCCAAACGCCTGTGGCATTACTGACTCGTTCCCTGAGTTTATTGGATGCTCCTATCTTATTGGTTACGGAAAAAGTATACGCAGATATTCATGGTCCGCCATTGTTATCTGAACAGGATACTTATCTTCTCAATTGTGTTTTCAGAATCTGATACCATTTACTGGTATAAAGTCATGCTGATCAGGGATTAGCATACGCTTCTATTTATTCATTATAACAGATTCAAATCATTCAAACTTTATTGTCATGAAAACACAATCTATATTTCTAACTGTATTATTTACTTGTATTTCCTTTTTTACGATCGCGCAAACCAAATCTCCGGCTCTTAAATCAGAAGAGATCAAAGTTTGGGGCAATTGCGGTATGTGTAAATCAACCATTGAAAAAGCTGCTAAGTCTGGCGGAGCTGCATTTGCATTATGGAATGAGGACACCAAGATCCTGAAAGTAAAGTATGCTGCTTCAAAAACGTCTAATGCAAAAATTCAAGAAAAGATCGCTGCTTCAGGATATGATACAAAAGACCTTACTGCAAGCAATGATGCATACAATAACCTCCATGAGTGCTGTAAATATGAGCGCAAGGGTAATGCGGAAAATGTGAAGCATGATAAAGCTTGTTGCAACGACAAGGAATGCAAGCCTGGTAAAGAATGCTGCACTGATAAATGCGCAAAAGATAGCAAGGATTGCTGCGCTAAAACCAAATAACCAAAGTTAATATTTTCATCAGTTGAGATATGTCATTACATATGGTAGTGACATATCTTATGTATTTCTAAACTTAATTTTAATATGAAAAAGATCTTCTTTTTACTATTTATATCTTTTGGATTACTCGCTAATGCTCAGATCAAAAAAGCAGACCTGCGTGCGAGCGGACTTACCTGTGCTATGTGTTCAAAGGCAGTATACAAGTCTTTATCTTCCATTGCCTTTGTTGAGAAAGTAAATGTTGATATTCAAAAATCAACCTATGAGATTGTTTTTAAATCCGGAATGGGTGTTGATTTCGATGCGTTGAGTCGTGCAGTAGTGGATGCAGGATTTTCTGTTGCACAATTACAAGTTACTTCAGTATTCAATGGGGTCAAAGCCAAAAAGGGGGCTCAAATTGAATTAGATGGCAAAACCATTCAATTCATCAATGCCAATGATCAGTTATTGAATGGCGAAAAGACCTTTAGCATCGTTGATAAGAATTTCGTTTCTGCAAAAGAATTTAAAAAATACAGTGCCTCAGCAGGTAAAACCTATGAATCTGGTTTCGTAGAAGGGAAGCGTGTATACCATGCCATTTTGTAATTGATTTCTACATCTTTAAATTCTTTTATGAAGCAAATATTTATTGCTGCAGGGCTTTTATTATCTAGTTATTTACCTGCTCAGGAATTGTATGTATTTACTGAACCGGCCAGTAATATGCCGGCAAAATCGATCGGTGTTAAACAATCAGCAAAGTGGTTGAACAATCAAATGTCTGGCAGAACCGAGAGCAGACATACTTCCGAGATCATGTTTGGTGTCAACAAAAACCTGATGGTCCACGGGGCAGTCACATTCTCTGATATGTACAGTAGTAATATGAGGGCGGAAAGCTATCGAGCCTATGCCAAGTATCGGTTCATCACTATTGATGGCATGTATAGTCATTTCAGAATGGCTGCTTTTGCGGAAGCATCTAAAAGCCGTAATAAGCCACACTATGATGAATTAAGTCTGGAAGGAGACCAAACTGGCGTACAGGCAGGTGTCATTGCTACTCAGCTCTTGCATAAGTTAGCGATATCAACCACATTAAGTCTGACAGAATCTTTACAGGAAGGAAGAAGTGCTCCCGGTCCAAAGCCGGTTCCATACAGGGCTTTTAATTATTCATTATCGGCGGGATACTTATTATTCCCTAAGAAGTATACCAGCTATGAACAGACCAATTTAAATCTCTATGTAGAATTGCTGGGTCAGCGTACCTATGATAAGAAAAGATATTTCGTAGATCTCGCGCCTGCTGCACAGTTGATCTTTAACAGTCAGGCTAAGCTCAACCTGGGATATCGGTTTCAGTTAGGAAGTGATATGATGCGTATGGCAGATAGAAGCTGGTTGGTCAGTTTTGAATGGCTTTTCCTGAATGCCTTTAAATAGTCGTCAAAATGTTTATAATGGCTACCGGATTTATGTAACTTTACAAGGTGCGTAAAACGGTAGCCATATTATTTACTGCCATCTACCTCTTTGGTGCAACTGAAGCCAGTCAACTGCTGAAAATACCGGTACTGGTGCAACATTACTATGAACATAAGGCCGGAAATTCATCAGTAACACTGTATGCTTTTTTACAGATGCATTATCTGGGTAATGATAATGATGATAGTGATAATACCAGAGATCAGTCATTACCTTTCAAGACGATGGATGATTGTTGCTTTTTTGCTTCCAATACATTACCTCCACAAAAATTACAACTCATTCTTATTGATGAGAATGATGTCATACAAAAGTTTGCATTATTGAATGATGCATCCAGATTTTTTCTCTCTCCCGAAGATATCTTTCAGCCCCCGCGGTCATGTTAAGTTTTTAATGTTCGATGTCTTTTGACAAAACAAAGGAAATAAATTGCTTTTTACCGATAGCGATCTCTATTCTATTGGGATAAGCGTATCTTAAATGAATCAGAAGTTAAAATCAAGCGCATGTTAAATGCCATAATTCATTTTTCCGTCAGGAATAAACTGATCGTTGGGTTGATGGTCTTTGCACTCATTATTGTGGGTGTGATAGAAACGACCAAACTTCCTATTGATGCAGTTCCGGATATTACAAATAATCAGGTGCTGGTAATTACTACTGCTCCCAGTTTAGGAGCACCAGACGTGGAAAGGTTTATTACTGTACCTATTGAACAAGCTACTCGTAATATACCCGGCATATTAGAACAACGCAGTTTCTCAAGATTTGGTTTGAGTTTGGTCACCATCGTATTTAATGATGAAACAGATGTTTATTGGGCAAGAACCCAGGTCAGTGAAAAATTGACACAGGTTCGTCAACAGATCCCTGAAGGGATGGGTACACCAGAATTGGGGCCTGTGAGTACAGGATTAGGGGAGGTGTTTCAGTACGTGGTCAGACCTAAACCAGGTTATGAAGAAAAGTTCTCACAAGCAGAACTCAGAACTATTCAGGATTGGATCATTCGTAAACAGTTGCTGTCAACAGAAGGGGTTGCAGATGTCAGCAGTTTCGGTGGTCAATTAAAACAATACGAAGTAGCTGTGCGAACAGATAAACTCCGTAGCCTGGGCGTATCGATCAGTGATGTATACAATGCACTCCAAAGCAATAACCAGAATACCGGAGGAGCTTATATCGAAAAAGGCCCAACAGTATTATTTATTCGTACAGAAGGATTGACCAAAACTTTAGACGATATACAGCATATCGTTGTAAAAAGAGTTAATGGGATTCCCGTCTTGATAAGAGATGTGGCAGAAGTAAAATTCGGATCAGCTACACGTTATGGAGCTCTTGCCTATAACAATGAGGGTGAAGTAGCAGGTGCTGTTGTTATGATGTTGAAAGGGGAGAATAGCAACAAGGTCATTAAAAATATTAAGGCGAAAATCAAACAAATAGAGCTGACACTTCCCGAAGGAGTGATCATTGATCCTTTTTTGGATCGAACCAAAATGGTTGATCATGCAATCGGAACTGTTGAGACCAACTTGTTGGAAGGAGCGCTGATCGTTGTATTTGTCTTGGTTTTGTTTCTTGGAAACTTTAGAGCGGGTTTTATTGTAGCTACCGTGATCCCTCTTTCTATGTTGTTCGCCATTATCATGATGAATGCTTTTGGCGTAAGTGGTAACCTGATGAGCTTGGGGGCACTCGATTTTGGACTACTTGTTGATGGTGCTGTGATTATCGTAGAAGCAGTGATGCACAAGATGTCTAAATTGAATGGTGTCACCATGGGCACTAAATTGAGTAAAGAACAAATGGATCGGAGTGTAGAAGAATCCAGTGGTAAGATGATGAATGCGGCTGTCTTCGGACAGATCATTATCCTCATAGTATATCTACCAATTCTTTCACTGGAAGGCATTGAAGGAAAAATGTTCAAGCCGATGGCTCAAACAGTTTCTTTTGCTATTATAGGTGCTTTTATTCTTTCGCTGACTTATGTACCTATGATGAGTGCTTTCTTTTTAAGTAGGAAGCAGGGACATAAAGAGAATATTTCAGATCGAATGATGCAACGACTGCAGCAATGGTACAAACCGTTACTACAACGTTCCATGAAAGCTCCGGGTATTATCATTGGATCCGCCGTTGTGTTATTTGCTGCAGCAATTCTGATCTTATCCTCGTTAGGTGGAGAGTTCATACCTAAACTGGAGGAGGGTGATTTCGCTGTTGAAACAAGGGTACTTACGGGCTCTTCATTAACAACCACATTACAAGAAAGTCAAAAAGCAGTAAAGATTTTGCTGAAGGAGTTTCCTGAGGTAGAAAAAATTGTAACAAAAGTAGGAACAGGCGAAATACCTTCCGATCCGATGCCGATTGAATCAGCAGATATGATCGTGGTATTAAAAGAGAAGAAAGAATGGACCAGTGCTAAGACATTTGATGAACTCGCAGAAAAAATGGGAGAACGTGTTTCGTCCGTTCCAGGTGTCACCACCGGTTTCCAATACCCGGTACAAATGCGATTTAATGAATTGATGACAGGCGCCAGACAAGATGTGGTTTGTAAGATATTCGGAGATGATCTGGATAGCCTTGCGAAGCATGCATCTGTCATTGGGGAAGTCATTGGAACGGTCGAGGGAGCAAAAGACTTGTTCATTGAAACAGTAACTGGTATTCCTCAATTGATCATTTCCTACAATCGGGAAGCCATTGCACGATATGGAGCCAATATTGCAGATGTTAATCGAACAGTACAAGCGGCTTATGCAGGAAGTGTTGCCGGACAGGTCTTTGAGAACGACAGACGTTTCGATCTGGTCATTCGATTGGATGAAGCACAGCGTAATTATGCTGATCAAATCGGCGACTTGTTAGTGGGCTTGCCTGATGGAAAACAAGTGCCGCTCAATTTGCTTGCGGATGTTTCTATTCAAGAGGGGCCTTATCAGATTCAAAGAGAAGATGCACAAAGAAGAATTACCATTGGTTTCAATGTAAGAGGACGTGATGTGCAGTCCATAGTTGAAGAGCTGCAAAATAAGGTCAAAGCACGTGTACAGTTACCTGCAGGTTATTATGTTACATATGGCGGACAATTTGAAAACCTGCAAGAAGCTACAAAACGTTTGTCGATTGCAGTGCCTGCTGCTTTGTTATTGATTTTTGTGATGTTATTTTTTGCATTCAGAAAATTCAAGTATTGCTTATTGATCTTTTCAGCGATTCCATTATCAGCCATTGGAGGTGTATTTGCATTATGGATACGTGATATGCCGTTTAGTATTTCTGCAGGCATAGGATTTATTGCATTATTCGGAGTTGCTGTATTGAATGGCATCGTATTGATCACCGAAATGAACAGATTAAAAGATGAGAATAATATGTCATCGATCAATGATGTCATTGCACTGGCTACTGAAACCAGATTGCGCCCTGTTTTGATGACTGCAGCAGTAGCATCACTCGGATTTTTACCAATGGCACTCAGTAATGGAGCAGGTGCTGAAGTACAAAGACCTCTGGCAACAGTAGTGATAGGAGGTTTGTTGTCTGCAACACTTCTTACACTTTTTGTATTGCCTTCACTGTATCTTTTATTGGAAAAGAAAAAGCCTCAGATACCTATGAAACCACTACTTGTTCTAATGATATTGCTCTCAGGCTGGTCGGTACAGGCACAAAGTGTACAGACCATGAAGTTAGATCAGCTATTGACATTGGTGAAAGAGAAATCACCGGTATTGAAAGTAAGCCAGCTTCAGGAAAAATATTTTGCGGCACTAAAAGGATCGGCTAGGGATATCCCCAAAACACAATTCATTACAGAATTGGGCAACTATAATAGCTTCAATTTCGATTCACGCGTATCTGTTTTACAGCCATTTTCTGCGGGTATGGTATACCGTAAGCAAGAGCTCGTTTTGAATAGCTATTTAAATGTTGCATCTGCAAATAGTATCATTCAGCAACAAGTGCTGGAAAAAATGGTCAGACAACTATACCTGGAGTTACAATACCTCATGGCCCGTAAAAAAATATTAGAACGAGCCGACAGTGTATATGGTAATTTTCAAAGAATAGCTCAGCTTCGCTTTGAAAAAGGAGAATCAAATCTGCTGGAGAAAACGACTTTAGATAATCAGGTAATGCATAACAGACAACTGTTGTACATGAATGCGTCTGATACCAAAGCCATTCAACTAGAGCTATCTATTTTATTACAAGATGATATCAATATTGTGCCTTCAGATGAATTGGTTACAGTTCAACAATTATATGATACGGCTTTATTGAAGCAGCATCCTGAGATTTTGTATTTAAAAAGTCAGGAACAGCAATCAGCAGCGGAGACTGAACTTGCTAAAGCAAGACTAAAACCTGAGTGGTTGGTAGGATACAATAATCAATCATTAATGGGATGGATGCAATACAAGAATAGATCGGAAAGATTCTTTACCGCAGGTGATCGTTTCTCATCTGTGACTTTAGGTATTTCTGTTCCATTTTTTAATAGAGCTCAGAAGGCCAGAATTGAAGCAGCTAATGTACAGGAGCAGGTGAATCGGGCGAATACAGATTTGACGGCTTTGCGTCTTAAAACACAATTAGAGCAAGCATTACAGCATAGAGATAAATTCAATACAACCTTAGGCTACTATAAAAATAGTGCTTTGCCTCAGTCAAATATACTCATCCAAACAGCTAACCTGAATTATAAGAATGGACAGATTGGATATATAGAGTGGGCTACATTGGTCAATCAGGCTTTAGGTATACAAATGCAGTATGCTGATATACAAAGAGATCATCAGTTGAATGAAATTCAGCTGGATTATTTATTACAAAAGAATTGATAAGCGATTATATGAAAAAATATATGCTAGGTATCGCAATGGTGGCATTACTATCATGCGGAACAAAAGAAAAGACAGCAACAGAGACTGCTAAAGAAGAAGAACAGGAAACATTGGTAGAGCTGAATGCTGAGCAATTAAAGAATGCAGGTATTTTAATCGGTAATCCTGCAGAGATCGATATGCACAGTACCATTAAAGTGAATGGCGTTGTGGATGTACCTCCTCAAGGGATGGTTTCTATCAGTTTTCCTTTGGGAGGCTATTTAAAAAGCTCTCATCTACTTCCGGGTATGGGTGTAAAAAAGGGAGAAGTGATCGCTACACTCGAAGATCAGAGTTATGTACAGTTACAACAAGATTATTTGATGGCAAAAGCCAAGATGGAGTTTCTGAATGCAGACCTTATCCGTCAAAAAGAATTGAGTGAGCAAGATGCAGCGAGTAAGAAAACCTACCAGCAAGCATCTTCAGATTATAAAACACAACAAGTATTGATCAGGGCATTGGAAGAAAAATTAAAGATCGTTGGTATTGATCCTGACAAATTAACGGTCAACAACATTACAAGAACGATCAGTTTACGATCACCTATTAATGGTTATGTAACGAAGGTGAATGTGAATATTGGAAAGTATGTAAACCCGGCAGATGTATTATTTGAATTGGTAGATCCTGATGATATTCATGCAGCGCTGACTGTTTTTGAGAAAGATATCATGCAGATCAGGAAGGGAATGCGGGCAAGCGTTTCACTTGCTGATAAACCCGGAAAAAAATATGAAGTGGATGTGATTTTAGTTACCAGAAATGTGGATGAAAACAGGGGAGGTTTGGTGCATTGTCACTTTGAGAACGCCAATCACGAATTATTACCAGGGATGTTCTTAAACGGAAGCTTTGAATTGAATAATAAGAAAACAATTGCTATTCCTGAATCTGCGCTGGTTCGTTACCAAAGTAAACCATATATTTTCATTGCAAAAGATTCTAGTCGATTTGAAATGGTTGAGGTGCAAATTGGCATCTCGGATCAACAAATGATCGAGTTAAAAGCGAAAGATAATATGGATTGGAAACAGCAAAAGATAGTACTCAAGAATGCTTATAGTTTATTGGGTAAGTTGAAGAATAAAATGGAAGATGATTAGTAGGGATTACTCAATAAATACTTCCAGGGAATGACAAATGGAAGAACCAATACCCAAATAATAAAAAATACGGCCATACCCCCTGGGTATGGCTTATTATTTTGTATAGCGGGTAAACAAACAAATAAAAGCCAACATGATTTATAGATCAGTTGTAAAAATAAAACAGCAGAAAATGAAAGAGGATAAAACAGGCCGAATATTGAAAGCACTGCAATAGATAACCATAGTGCACCTGTCAATTGAATCGAAGGTGTCAATGGGTAAGCGCCGGAAAATATTGTTTTAGCCGCATAAGACGGGAAGAAAAGTGAGGATATGCCGATCCATCCTGCTACGATGATATTTGCCAGATAAATAAGTCTCACGTTAATGATAACAATTATCAGTGCGACTGGTTGCGTCTGCGGGAAATTAATTCAGTGGTGCTCTTTTTTTACTGATAGCGATCATAAGCAGGAATAATCCGTAAAATACCAGTCCAACACCTAAACAATTGATCAGCGTTTGCGGATATCCTAGTTTATTGACATCAATAAAAGGGTATGGGTAAGTATGTGTAATGGTTCCTCTGATCAATGTATAGGCAAAATATGCAGCCGGATACCAAAGCCAGGGTAATGAATCTTTCCACATCAATGCTTTTCGATCAGCAAAGAAAATCCAATACAGTAAAAAATAAAGGGGAATGATACTGTGTAGTAGTTCATCTGCTACTTTGCCCCATCCTGTAACCACCCATGTGTGTCTTAGTAATAAATTGTAAATGATCCCAACTACAAGGATATAAACAGTGATAGCTGTTGTAGTACTGAATTTTTTAAAAAACAGCCCTGCTTTTGTATTGGGTAATAACCATAAGCAAGTAAAAAATACTGCAACAAGTGTATTGGTGAGTATAGTGAAATAACTGAAGAAGCGAATGATCGAATGTAATACGGAAACTTCTCTGGCATTGAGGGTCACCCATAATTGTAGGGTTACCGCTGTAATGGCGATAATGCTACCAAAGAGGTGTAATAATTTCTGTGATCTTTTTTCCAAGTGCAATAGATGTTATAGCTAAATATACGAATCGATATCGATCTATTTGTTCTTGAAAAGTCTGCAGTGGAAAAAATAACTAATTATGTGTAATAAAGTTAATGACTTACAACTTTAAGTCCTATGATCGATGCGATCAGTGTCGTAATAAAAAAGAGTCGCCAGAAATCTGCCGGCTCTTTCAAGAAAATGATACCAATAATTACAGTTCCAACCGCTCCAATACCGGTCCATACAGCATAGGCAGTGCCAATTGGTAATTGTTGTGTTGCTTTGATCAACAATAGCATACTGATCGTTAAGCAAACCAAAAAGCCACCGTACCAAGCGATCGCAGACATACCATTAGAAAGTCTTGCTTTGCCCAAACAGGCAGCAAAGCCTACTTCAAATAATCCCGCTATGATCAGGATAAGCCAATTCATGAATCGATATAATTTTCCAGTTGTTCTTCTACATTATAAAATCCTGCTAATTTTCGAATCACAGATTCAACAACTGCATCCGGGCAACTGGCACCACTCGTCATCAAGATGCGAAGTGGGAATTTTTCCGGCAGATAATTTTTTATAGGGCTTAGTTCTTTTGTTCTCCAATTGCGATGAAGGATTTCTTGATCGTCTATCAATTTATCCGCAGCATCAATAAAATAAGTCGTGAGTTTTTCTTCACAAAGTTCTACAAGGTGTGATGAATTACTGCTGTTATATCCACCGATAACAATTGCTATATCAGCATCGGTAGTTGCTAACATACCTGTTACAGCTGTTTGATTGTCGTTTGTGGCATAACAAAGTGTGTCTCTGGTATCCGCAAAGCGATCTGCAATATTAGCAGCAGTTAACTGGTAATGGCGTATAAAGACATTTTTTAAATAATCAGAAATTGCTTGTGTATCAGTAGCAAGTTGTGTTGTCTGATTCACTACTCCGATCTTTTGCAGGTCTTTCGTAATATCAAAACCTTCTGAATAGCGTCCTTTAAAGGCATCATAAAAATCTGAAGCCGGTTTCTCACCAGTAATATATTTTGCCAGCTCTATGGTTTCAGTCATATCATTGACTACGACTGTCGGTGTGTGATATGAAGCGTGTGAAAAAGTAGCCCTTGTTTCTTCATGTTGTGGCTTACCATGAACGACGATGCTATATCCTTTTTTAGCGATTTGCTCACTTCTGTTCCATACTTTTTCTACAAAAGGACAAGTCGTATTATATTTTTCTGTGGGTATTCCTTTTTCTTGGAGAACGTTTTCTATTTCAAGTGTTGTTCCAAATGCCGGTATGATCACAACATCTTCTTTTGTAAGCGTTTCGAAAGGAATTAACTGTTGTCCTTTGGTGTCTTGCAAAAATTGAACTCCTTTGGAGATGAGGTCCGCATTTACTTGCGGGTTATGAATCATTTCACTTAACAGAAAAATTCGTTTTCCCGGATTTTCTTCAATGGTTCTAAAAGCGATTTCAATGGCATTTTCAACCCCATAACAAAAGCCAAAATGACGAGCGAGATAGATTTTTAGTTTTCCTAAATCCAGCAGCGTAGGGGAAAAGTCTTTTTTTAGCTTATCCTGCTCTTTTCGTTTTTGTTTAATGCTACCAATTAGTGGGCTTCTGTATTCGCCCGGTACATTGAATTGCTTCATAGTGCAAAGATAAGGATAGCAAATGGCTGATAGTCCATGGTCAATGGTATTCTTGTTTGAACTATTGATCTGTTGACTTTAAGTAAAATCTCCTATCTTCCAATCACCAAAACTAACTGTTGCGCATGTCAAACCATATGTTTTTACAGGCCTGTCTTATCGTGAGCGGTGGTGTCATTATCGGGGCTACTCCTAAAGAAAAAACCATCTTTACTACCATTGCAAGATCTGTTCAGAGAAATCAAAAAGATTGGACCAAGTTATTCAACGGGAACTCCTTAAAAGGCTGGCGTACTTATCAAAATAAGCCATCCGACTCATGGATGGTTCAAGATGGAGTCTTGTATTGTAAGGGAAATAAAAATGGGCAACATGCTGACCTGATCACAGAAGAACAATTCGAGAACTTTGAATTATCCCTTGAATGGAAAATTGCTCCGGGTGCTAACAGTGGTATCTTATACCTCGTATCAGAAAAATTCCCGGCCACCTATCATAGTGGTCCTGAATATCAGTTGATCGATGATAAAGGATTTCCCAGCAAACTGGAAGATTGGCAAAAAACAGGAGCCAATTATGCCATGAATATACCGGTTACTGATGCTACTCGTAGGGCGGGAGAGTGGAATACCACAAAGATCATCGTGAACCAGGGGCATGTTGAGCACTGGTTAAATGGCCAGAAGATCGTTGAATATCAGTTATGGGATGAAAACTGGAAAAAAAATAAAGCCAATGGCAAATGGAAGGATATGGATAGTTATGGTAGCGTAAAATCAGGTCATATTGCTTTACAAGATCATGGTGGAGAAGCTTGGTTCAGAGAGATCAAGATCAGAAAAATATAGAATAAGTAAAAAGTGAAAAGAGGTCAAACCACTCTTTTCACTTTTCACCTGCGCCTTTCGCTATCTTTGCTGCATGCACTATGTTTCAGTTGAGGGGCTTACGAAAAGTTATGGTATCAATCCCTTATTCAATAATATTTCCTTTCATATCAATGAGGGTGACAAAATCGCTTTGATTGCCCGTAATGGCGTTGGAAAATCCACTTTATTACGCATTCTTGCTGGACAAGAAACGGCAGATGAAGGTAAATGTTGGATCAACAAAGAAGTTACAGTTGCCTTATTTGAGCAGGAACCGGAGTTTGATGAATCTAAATCGGTACTTGAAAATATCTTTCACCTCGAGCATCCTATTATTACTACCATTCGCGCTTACGAAGCGGCTGCTGAATCTGAAGATGGAAATATTATTGCAGAAGCCATCACAAAAATGGATGAATTAGGCGCATGGGATTTTGAAGCAAAAGTCAAGCAGATACTTGGGAAACTCAATATCCATCATTTGCAAAATCCGGTAAAGGATCTTAGTGGTGGTCAAAGAAAAAGAGTAGCATTGGCTAAAACCCTTATTGATATTGGTTTTGAGCATAAGCATACTTTATTGATGATGGATGAACCTACCAACCATCTTGATGTTGAAATGATCGAGTGGTTAGAGCATTATCTCAATGGTGAGAATATTACCTTATTACTAGTTACGCATGACCGTTATTTCTTAGATGCTGTTTGTGACGAAATATGGGAGCTTGAACGTGAGAACATGTATGTTTATAAAGGTGACTATGAAAACTACATGGAAAAAAAAGCGGCACGACTTGAAAGTGAACAGGCTAGTATTGATAAAGCACGTAACCAATATCGTAAAGAGCTTGAGTGGATGCGCAAACAACCCAAGGCTCGTACCACAAAAAGTAAAAGCCGTCAGGATAATTTTTATGAAGTAGAAGCAAGGGCCAAACAAAAGATAGAAGAGGCTAAGTTGCAGTTAGAAGTTAAGATGAGTCGCTTGGGAGGTAAAGTGGTGGAGATGAAAAAAGTGTACAAGTCATACGGGGATCTTCCCATTCTAAAAGGGTTTGATTACACATTTAGCAAAGGAGAGCGTATTGGTGTCATCGGAAAAAATGGAGTGGGTAAATCTACCTTCCTCAATATGCTTCAAATGCTTGAACCTGCTGATAGTGGGAAGATCAATATTGGAGAAACTGTGGTATTTGGTAATTTCTCGCAGCAAGGTCTTCAGATCAAGGATAACATGCGGGTGATTGAATATGTGAAGACATTTGCAGAAAGTTTTCCCTTGGCAAAAGGGGGAAGCTTGAGTGCCGCTCAGTTTTTGGAGTTGTTCCTGTTTCCGCCGGATAAACAATATACTTATCTGTCTTCCTTAAGTGGAGGCGAAAAAAAGCGATTACAATTACTGACCATCTTATTTCGCAACCCCAATTTTTTAATTCTGGATGAACCCACCAATGATCTGGATCTTCCAACCTTAGCAGTTCTTGAAAATTTTCTGAGTGAATATCAGGGTTGTGTATTGATCGTATCACATGATCGATACTTTATGGACAGATTGGTCGATCATTTGTTTGTGTTTGAAGGAAAAGGAGAAGTGCGTGATTTTCCGGGTAATTATACACAGTATAGATTATGGATGAAGGAACAAGAGGAGAGAGAGGGTTTGATAGTTGACAGTAAACAGTCAAAAAACGAAAAGCAAGAAAATACGGAAGTAAAATCTGAGACAGTTCCTGTAAAAAAGAAGATGAGTTTTAAAGAGAAGCGTGAGTTCGAATCATTAGAAAAAGAACTGCCTGCACTTGAGGCAGAAAAAATAAAGATCACTGAACAGATGAGTAAGGGTGATCTTCCTTTTGAAGAGATTTCAAAACTTAGCGAGCGAATGATCACTATTACGCAAGAGCTCGAAGAAAAAGAATTACGCTGGCTTGAATTGAGTGAGATGGTATGAGGATCGATATACAAATGATATGTATCGTTTATTGAGTATAATATTATTGTTCTCTCTTACTGTTCAGGCACAGGAGGATAGTGTAAAATCAAAATTTACATGGGGTGCTTATGCAGAAGCTTTTTACAGCTACAATTTCAACAGGCCTCCCACTGAACAAAAGCTTCCTTTTCTTTACTCGTATAACCGATACCAGCAACTCTCAATGAATCTGTTGATGGGTAGGATGTCTTATCAATCAAAAAGATTTCGTTCGGCATTGGCCGTGGCTGCAGGTACTTATATGGATGATAATCTTGAGTCAGAGGACGCAGTTTGGGGGCAAGTATTTGAGGCATCTTTAGGTGTGAAGCTTATTAAAGAAAAACAACTCTGGCTTGATGCAGGAATATTCCCTTCGCATATTGGATTTGAATCTGCTATTGGTGCTGACCAATTAACACTTACAAGAAGTATGATGGCAGATAACTCGCCTTATTATGAATCAGGATTGAAACTGTCTTTTACTTCCTTGAATGAGAAATGGTATTTAGCAGTTCTATGTGTGAATGGATGGCAAAGAAGCATCCGATTTGGGGAAGGATTTAATCCTGCTTTTGGGCATCAGATTTCTTATAAGCCTACGACTTCACTTATGCTGAACAGTAGCTCTTTTATAGGAGATGATCGATATATTTTATTTAAGCGTAAGCGGTATTTTCATAATTTTTATGCTAATTGGAAGATCAATGATCGGTGGTCTTTGACAGGAGGATTTGATATCGGATGGGAGGAAAAACTAAATGACCCTTCTCGAATGGATACCTGGTATACTCCTGTTGCAATTGTAGGTTTTAATGTATCAGATCGTCATCGCATTGCCGGTAGAGTTGAGTATTACAGAGATGTAAATGGAGTGATCATTGATTATCCACAGCCTACCGGATTTCAAACAGCCGGATACTCTGTCAATTATGATTATTGGATCAGCAAGCGTTCTTGTTTTCGGATCGAAGCAAGAAAATTTAGTTCTGCTCAACCTATATTTATTGCGTCTAATGGAGTTGTTTCGAATAATTCTTTTCTCACTACTTCTTTATCCATTCGTTTGTAGAGCGGTCTAGATCAATTCAAATGAAAGTCTTTTACTTTCTGTACCATTTATGATGATTGAAAGCTCTTGGGTTCCTTTATAAAATACTCTTGTAGTGATCAATTTGAAACTTTGTCTTCTTACGACCAACCAGTTCTCTCCTCCCATAATATCACGTTCGGAGATCTTGAATACTTTTTTTGAAAGCGTGCCATTGTTTCGTAAATAATAAATAGCGTATTCCAGTCGCAGGTATTGTTTTTGTTTGCCAGTATTTAAGATGGTTGCTTCAAATTCAAGATAGTCGCCGATCTTTACTTTTTTGTTCCTGATACGGAATCCTTCGAGCGATATATGTTTAGCATCAAGCTGGTAATATTTCAGCACTTCCGGGTGAGCTGCTTTCAATAATGTTCTAAGACTGTGTTTGATTATCGCGTCGGTTTCGGAGCTTATATTCTTCCATTTTTTGGCGATATCAATGGCTATTTTGGGATTATCTTTTGAAATATCATTTAGATTATTTGCCACACTTCTTCTGACTACTTCACAACTATCCTGCTTCAAATTTTCAAGGATTGGAATAATGGGTGATGGATCTTTTTTTAGTTGGGGTAAAGCCATGGCCCATGGTAAACGTGGTCTGCATCCTTCTGTGGCAAGCCTCCGAACATGCCTGTTTTTATGAGTAGACCATTTGATCATTTGTGTGATCATTGTTTCCTCATAACGAATGATGAAATGTCTGACTGCAAATTCGCAGGTAATAAACTGCGTCATTTGTTCCATGGCCATTACAGATTCTTTGTAATGATCCAATCCATAGAGATAAATGTATTCAGGCAAAAAGAGATATTCGATGCTACTAGCTTTTGGCCCCTCTTTTTTAATAGCGTCAATAAGTTGTGTCAATAGAGGTGCGGCTTTTGTATAATCAGTGGGCAGAAAATCATGAAGCACATGCGCTGTGTGAGCTATCCTTTGTTTCAGCTCATATTGCTCAAATGCCGGGATGAAGATCTTTTTTAAAAATGATCGTTGATTGAAATCCGGTAATGTTTTCTTTAGCGGAATAGACAGTTGGTTGTAAAATGCAGTGGAATAAAGATCTTTCAACAAAGAGCTCATGAGCAGAATTTTACTGAAAGATGCGAGAATCTGAGAAAAAAATAAATAAAAAAGTATCAGCGGTCAGATAAGAAAACAGGAGCATTTGCTTGCTTAAGAAAATCGGGCTGTGCAATATTTAGTAACCGGGTAACAGCTTGTTTTCCCGTAATACCTAACTCGATCGAAAATTCATTGACATAAAGGTCAATATGCTGTCGCATCACTTCCTCGCTCATTTCTTGCGCATGGTCTCTGACATAGCTTGCAACCTGGGGGTAATTTGCAAATGCATACTCAACACTTTTTTTGATCAGTTGATTGACTTGTAAAGCAACAGAATCAATTAATCTGTTATGAGCAACAATTCCGCCAAGCGGAATAGGAACTCCGGTTTCTTGTTCCCAGTAATCACCGAGGTCAATGATCTTGTGTAATCCTTTTTGTTGGTACGTGAATCTGTTTTCATGGATGATCACACCTGCATCAACTTTGCCACTCAATACCAGGTCTTCAATTTCATGAAATACATGAAAACTTTTATTCTTCGCAGTTGGAAATGTCAATGAAAAAAGTAAATGAGCGGTAGTATTGATGCCGGGTATAGCGATCTTGGCATCATTGATATCTTCTGTACTCAAGTTTTCTTTACTTGTGATCAGAAGAGGTCCCACGCCTTTACCCAAAGCACCACCACTGTCTAACACTTTATACTGTTGTAAGACCAGGGGCAGTACACCATAGCTGATCTTAGAGATATCTAATTTTCCTTCGAGGGCCCATTGGTTCAAGGTTTGAACATCTTCCAACACCACATCGAAGGAGATATCACCTGTATCAATTTTACCATTGACCAGTGCATCAAAAATGAAAGTATCATTTGGACATGGAGAGAAACCGAGTGTAAGTTTCATGAAGCAAAGATAGTAAGTAGTGAATAGTGAATAGTCGGTAGTTCCGGAATGTGGTCATGCCCACTACTCACTGCTTTCTGCTCATTTAATTTTATAGAGCCTATCAACATATTTCACCAATGTATCATTCAATGATTCAATGGCTTCTTTCATTTTCCAGTTGGCTTTATTGCGTTCCCCAATATAATTAGAGATCGATCGGATCTGTATGAAGGGAATATTGGCTTCGCGACAAATAAAATGTAGGGCAGCACCTTCCATTGATTCGATCCCGGCGCCATATTTTTTTACGAGTTGATCAATTCTGGATGGGTTTGTTGTAATCTCATTAACCGTAACAGCTGTTACCTCTGGAAGTTTTAAGAGGTTGTAGGTATTGAGCCATGGATTAGGTAATTTTCTCTTCTCAAAAGGATGGTAATTACTTTTTTCGAGTTTCAGATCAAAAATATCTTTCCATTTACCATCTTCTTCCACTCCCATATCGCCGAGTATTTCTTCTTTAACGGTCACCACTTTGCCGAGTGCCATTTTCTTATCAAAACTACCTGCGATGCCGGCCTGAATGATCAGGTCAGGTTTTTCTTCCGAAACAAGTCGGGTCAAAGCAACGGCGCTTGCCAACATGCCTACACCTGATTGATGGAACCGTACTTTCAATCGCTGACTTTCACCCGTATACAGTGAGTTCATATTTAAAAAACCTGGCATCCATTCTCCTACAGTGGCGGCAGTGATAATGATTCGCATGAAAGCAATTTGTATTGATAATCGGATAATCATATAAAAATACTAAGGATTGGACTTAGTTCCTCATTTTGATTTTGTCCTTGGGTATTTGTAAATCAGCATGTTATGCATCTGGGGGGCTATAAATGCGAGGAGTTACAAATCAACTTCATTACCTTTGCCGAAATTTTTAGAGGAAGCATGGTGTATTTAACACGACAGGAACATTTTAACGCTGCCCATAAACTATATAATCCGCGCTGGTCAAAAGAACGGAACGAGGAGGTTTTTGGTGTTTGTGCCAATGAGAATTGGCATGGACATAACTATGATCTATATGTTACGATCAAAGGCAATCCTGATCCAGATACCGGATTTCTTTATGATGTAAAGAAGCTGAGTAAGCTGATCAAAGAGCATGTGGTAGATAAACTAGACCATAAAAACCTGAATCTGGATGTTGATTTCATGAAAGACCAGCTCTGCAGTACTGAGAATTTGGCCATCGCTATCTGGCAGCAATTGCAACCTCATCTGCCCCAACAGGTTCAGCTTCATTGTATTAAGTTGTATGAGACTCCCAGGATCTATGTGGAGTATTTTGGATAATGGCTTATAGCAAATCGGTCATGGCTTTTTGTGTCTTTGCCGGAAACCTTGAATTTAGCAATCAACCCCCTATTTTAAACTGTTTATACTTTCTTAGGTAGTTTCTAAACAAAATAACATCTGTGGTGTTATATTATCCGTATGTACCTTTGTATTCAGGATGTCGGACATACCTGAATGATAGGTAGGATATAAAATTGGTCGTGGAGGATGATCCACGGACTTAAAAGACATTCAAGCTCTGTTATTAATGTATAGGCTCTCGAACTGTCAGGCCACTTGATCAGCACACTTCTGAAACAGTGCCAGACCATTGATAACTGAACCACTTGATATCAAATAGTAAATGAACACCTGGGTTATTGCCGTTGAAGTGTGCGACGCAACGGAAGATGAACAGGTATCTGGTGCCGGGTTCAAAATGGCATAAAAAAATGGATAATAAAGTAGCAGTATACAGGAAGGAACATTTCAATGCGGCCCATCGTTTGCATAATGCAAATTGGTCTGCAGAAAAGAATAAGGAAGTCTTTGGGTTGTGCAATAATGCCAATTTTCATGGACACAATTATGAATTAATCGTAAAAGTTAGTGGAGTTCCGAACCCTGAGACAGGATATGTGTTGGATATGAAAGTGCTGAGTGACCTGATCAAAGAAGAAGTATTAAACAAATTCGATCATAAAAATTTAAATCTGGATACAGTTGAGTTTGCAACACTCAATCCTACTGCCGAAAATATCGCGGTAGTTATTTATCAATTGTTGCGTGCGAAGCTGGATAAGGAATTGGACTTAAAAATCAGATTGTATGAAACAGAACGAAACTTTGTTGAATATCCGGCTTAACGGAGATCAAATTGAATTGAGTGATATGCATATAGATGATATGGGAGATGATCATATCAGCACATCGGTAGACACTCCGATGCGTCCTGATGCATTTGAAAAAACAGATGAGCAAAAGATCGCTGATATCGAAGGACATTTTCGTGCGATCATGGAAACTTTAGGATTGGATCTTACAGATGACAGTTTGAAAGGAACACCTCGTCGCGTTGCGAAAATGTATGTGAAAGAAATATTTCAGGGACTGAATCCAGCCAATAAACCTGCGATTGCATTGTTTGACAATAAGTACAAGTACAATGAGATGCTGGTTGAAAAGAATATTTCTTTCTACAGTAATTGTGAACATCATTTTGTGCCGATCATCGGAAAAGCCCATGTTGCTTATATCAGCAATGGTAAAGTGATTGGTCTCAGTAAATTGAACAGACTGGTAGAGTATTTCGCTAAACGTCCTCAGGTACAGGAGCGTTTAACAATGCAGATCGGTAAAGAATTACAAAAAGACCTGGGAACAGAAGACGTTGCTATCGTAATTGACGCCAAACATTTGTGCGTAGCAAGTCGTGGTGTAGAAGATGATACATCATCAACGATTACAGCTTTTTATGGTGGAAAATTCAAAGAAGAAAAGACTAAAGAAGAATTTTTAAAATACCTGGAATTAAAAACAGAATTTTAATAAAACAAGAAAGCGAGATAAAGCAGCGAAAGCTGCTTTTTTTGTGCAAAATACCTTGTAATGAGTACTGATTAAAGCTGTATAAATGATACTTTTATAACAAATTCATCAGTATGCATAGTTCTATTTTGCGTTTGTTTTTAGTTTTTTTCGTGATGCTATCTGTTTATGAGATATCGGCGCAAACTACTGCTGAATATAATAAACAAGCAAAGACAGCTTATGATAAATCAGATTATGACGGTGTTATCAATGCGGCAACACTTTCATTAAACGTAAGTTTAAATGGGGAAGCTTATTGGTGGAGGGCTTTGGGATATAAGTATAAAAAGAATTATATATTGGCAATTAGTGACATAACCAAAGCTATCTCCTATTATTCCGGAACGAAATCTTCTTTAGCCAATTTATATTCTCTCAGAGCCGATATGAGATTTGAAATGAAGAACCATGATGAAGCTATTGATGATTATGAGATGGCTCTTTCATATGATGTCAGTGATAAAAAAAAGGTATATAAAAATCTGATCAAGTCCTATGAGGCTGTATCTGATCATGGCGCAGCAATACCTTATTATGATGAACTTCTTAAGGTCGAAACTAATACGACCATTCAATCTGAGTTATTTTACGGTAGAGCAATAGCTAAATCACAATACACTGATTACACACTTAAAGATATCATAAGTGATATTAACAAAGCCATTGAAAAGAACAGGCAGAATTCTGATGCTCTTTTTATCAGGGGTAGTTGGTATGTTGATGAAAAAAAATATGAATTAGCAAAAGCTGATTTTAGTGAGGTGATTCGAATTCTCGAAGGAAAATCAAAAACTAAAGAAGATACGATCAGATTAGGAACCTGTTATCTGGTACAAGGCTCTATTTTTCATGATGCAAAGGATTACGAGCAGGCAAAACAATACTATCAAAAAGTCTTACGCTATGATCCAAATAATGGTACTGTGTATTGGAACATGGGTAGATTAAAATCTGTAATCGACAAGAACTATGAGGGTGCATCAACCGATTACCGTACTGCTATAAAGTTCTTACATGAAAAATCAGATAGGGCTAAGTGTTATATAGATCTTTATTTGCATGAAAGGGCTTTTCTCCGTTTCAATAAAGCCATGGAAGCTATTGATGGTGCGATCGCAATATATCCTAACAATGGAAGTTATTATTGGGATAAGGGATATCTATATAAGATCAAAAAAGAGAATAGCGAGGCTTTGAAGAGTTACAATAAGGCATTGTCGCTGGGTATAGGTGATTCAAGTAGAAGAGCAGCTCTATATCTTGAAAGGGGCCAGCTCAAACTTTCTATTAATGATGCACAAGGAGCGTTGTCCGATATTCAAAATTCCATAGCACTGTGGCCAAGTTATGAGAATTACAAAACTTTAGGTGATGTGTTTAAGACAGGTATGAAGCAAATGGACCTCGCAGAAGGGAATTATCAAAAGGCGATGCGATACACTATTTCGGGAGTGCAAAATCAAGATACTTCATCTAACTATGCATACGCAGCTGCTGCAATGGGGGATAAGAGAACGGCAGAACGTTTTATAAAGAAAATGATCATTGATGCCAGCTCAAAAGTTGGAGCCCTGGCTAATGAATACCATAATGCCGCTTGTATTTATGCCACATTAGGTAACACTGTAAAAGCGTTGGAATATTTAGAGCTCTCCCTACAGGTTGGATACTCTGATTTTGAACATATGTTGCATGATGCAGATCTTGAGTCCTTATACAAATTACCTGAATACAAGAACTTATTGGTAAAGTATAGAGTACCTACACCCATTTATTAGTTGGGTTATGCAAAAATAAATTTGGGATATCATCAGGATTAGGTTTTTTTGCGTGTAATAAAATTAGCACTATGAACAAGCATGCTTATATATTCCCGGGACAAGGCTCTCAGTTTAGTGGAATGGGAAAGAATTTATATGAGTCAAATGCATCTGCAAAAAGACTTTTTGAAAATGCAAATGACATTCTCGGTTTCCGTATTAGTGATATCATGTTCAATGGTACTGATGAAGAATTGAAGCAAACCAATGTTACACAACCTGCAGTTTTTTTGCATTCTGTAGTTGCTTATAGAACCATTGAAAATCCTACCCCTCATATGGTAGCAGGACATTCATTGGGTGAATTCTCTGCTTTGGTTGCCAATCAGACTTTAAGTTTTGAAGATGCATTGAAGTTGGTGAGTATACGTGCCCAGGCCATGCAGAAAGCGTGCGAACTGGTTCCTTCAACCATGGCAGCAGTATTGGCATTGGATGATGCTAAAGTAGAAGAGATCTGTGCAGCTGTACAGCAAGAAACAGGTGAAGTTGTAGTAGCCGCAAATTATAATTGTCCGGGTCAATTGGTGATCAGTGGCTCTGTAAAAGGCATTGAAGTTGCTTGTGAAAGAATGAAAGCCGCTGGTGCAAAAAGAGCATTGGTATTGCCTGTTGGTGGCGCATTTCATAGTCCACTAATGGCTCCCGCACGCGAAGAACTGGCTGCGGCCATTGAAGCCACAACTTTTCATCAACCTATTTGTCCGGTCTATCAAAATGTTGCAGCTGCGGGTGTTACACAGCCTGAACTTATCAAACAAAATCTTATTGATCAATTGACAGGTGCTGTTAAGTGGACACAAAGTGTTCAAGCAATGGTTGCTGATGGCGCCACCAATTTTACAGAAGCCGGTCCCGGTAAAGTTTTACAAGGGTTGGTGCAGAAGATTTATAAAGAAGCTGTGGTAGAGGGAGTGAATTAGTGGGTAGACCATGGTTGATAGTCGATAGTCCATGGACCATGGTCTATGGACTATAAATCCAGAATCCCATTAACCCATTCAGGATCTAATGTGGCGTTGTATTTTTTATAGAAATTAATAGCTGGTTCATTCCATTCCAATACTTGCCATACCATACGTTTGAATCCTTTCTCTTTGGCTTCTTGAATTAAACGATCAAACAGTAATTTTCCTGCGCCTTGTCCGCGCAATCTTTCTGTGACGAGAAAGTCTTCGAGATACAAGCATTGTCCCTTCCACGTGCTATAACGAATATAATATAAAGCAAATCCTTCTATCTTCCCATCGAATTCAGCCACAAAGGCCCACCATACAGGGTTTTGTCCGAAACCACTTTCTTCGAAATGTTCAAGTGTAACGGTTACTTCTTCAGGCGCTTTTTCATACAATGCCAATTCATGGATAAGTTCCAAAAGTCGGGCACAGTCTTTTCTTTCTGCTCTTCTAATCGAGATGTTCATGATGTTTCGAATTGATTTATACTACTAAAGCCTGATCAAGATCGTTCAAAATATCTTCAATATTTTCAATACCAACGCTCATACGAATTAATCCGTCTGTAATTCCATATTTGATCCTTTCATCTCTTGGAATTCCAAAATGACTCATACTTGCAGGGTGAGAGACTAATGTATCAACGGTGCCTAATGAAATAGCACGAACGCACATTTGTAAACGATTAATAAATTTCTTCCCGGCTTCTAATCCGCCTTTTAATTCAAAGCTCATCACAGCGCCCGGTAGTCTCATTTGTTTTTTGCACAGTTCATAATCGGGATGTGATGCGAGTCCGGTAAAGTTGACTTGTGCAACTGCAGGATGTTTTACCAGAAATTCAGCAACAGCTTGTGCATTGGCACAGTGTCTTTCCATTCTGATCTCCAGTGTCTTCATGCCTTGTGTTAATAAAAAGGCATCAAATGGATTGCTATTGCCTCCTAATAAAACATGCCATTTCCAAACGGAGGTTCTCATTTTTTCCAGGTCCTTTCCTAAAAGAACCCCGCCGATAGCAGTGCCGTGTCCATTCAAAAATTTAGTGGTAGAGTGAAATACATAATCTACGCCATATTTAAAAGGTTGTTGTAGATAAGGTGTAGCAAATGTATTGTCGACGCTTACGATCAGGTTTTTTGTTTTAGCAATTTGAGTGACTGCTTCTATATCAACACACTGAATGGTAGGATTCGCAGGGGTTTCAATATGTACTAATTTTATCTGTGGATGTTTATTCAGTGCTTCTGTTACCAGATTCAGATCACGCATATCTACAATGATCACTTCAATACCCGTTGCTGCCAATACTTTGGTCATCAATTCTTGTGTACCGCCATACAATGAGTAATGAGAAAGGATTGCATCACCGGTTTTAAGATTACTCAGAAAGAGGGTAGACATTGCTGCTTGTCCACTGGCATGTAATAATGCTTTCAGTTGCAATGGCTGACCATTTTCATCTTTCAATCCAAATGCTTCCAAGGCTGCGATGGTTTCTTCAGCAGCTGTGAAAGTGGGGTTTCCCCAGCGGCTATATACCCTTGTTTTATCCGCACCCGCAAAACGGTCCATGCCATCTTCAGCGGTATCAAAAGTAAAAGTAGAAGTTGCGAAAATCGGTGTCAGATGCGCATCTTCGGCGTTTTTATGTCCGGCTGCATGCATCGCTGTTGAACTGATTCCTTTTAATGAAAATTTTTCAGACATTCTTTGTAAATTGAATGGATAATTAATTCCGTACCATCAAATGTAAGACGAAAATGAAGCAAATACTACTCTCTTACACGGCCTATGAAGGATGGGCCAATGAGCAGCTGCTGAATTTAGCAGTTCAGTTATCACCGGAAGAACAAAATCGCGAGATCGTGAGCAGTTTTTCTTCTCTGCACAAAACGTTTCTGCATATGTGGGATGCATCCAGTGCCTGGTGGCAACGTGTTCAGATGCACGAAAATATTGTGATGCCCAGTCTGACATTTCATCCGAGTATGAAAGATATCAGCAATGGGTTGTTGCATCAGAATCAACAATGGGAACAATTTGTGGAGCAAGCTACTGAAGAGATGTTGAATGCTTCCCTTCCTTATAAGAATATGAAAGGACAAAGTTTTTTACAGCCTTTATCAGATATTATTATGCATCTTACAAATCATGGTACGTATCATCGCGGACAGGTCACCACTATTCTGCGTCAGCTTGGTGTTGATAGAATACCGCAGACAGATTATATCGTGTTTAAGCGGAAATGAGTAGCAAGTGAAAACTGAAAGGTGAAAAGTGAGACGCAATCACTTTTCACCTTTCAATTATTATTGTTCACAACATTATTTCCCATCATATCCCCATTTCACCCAAGTTGCTCCCCAAGTGAAGCCTCCGCCAAAAGCGGCGAGGACGATATTGTCTCCTTTTTTCAATTGCTTTTCCCAATCCCATAAACAGAGGGGCAAGGTAGCAGCAGTGGTGTTACCATATTTCTGGATATTGATCATTACTTTTTCTTTGGGAAGTCCCATACGATTGGCAGTAGCGTCAATGATGCGAAGATTAGCTTGGTGTGGTACGAGCCATGAGATATCATCTCCGGTGAGTCCGTTTCTTTCTAATAGCTCAGCACTTACATCAGCCATCCCTTTTACTGCAAATTTGAAAACGGCTTGTCCTTCCTGGTATGCAAAATGTTCTCTAGCCATCACTGTTTCAACAGTTGCAGGTTTTACGGATCCACCTGCTTTCATATGTAAGTAGTGTCTGCCGCTTCCGTCACTTCGTAGAATGCTATCAAGTACACCAGAACCATCGGTAGCAGGTTCTAATAGGACAGCGCCGGCGCCATCTCCAAAAATGATACAGGTAGCACGATCGGTATAGTCGATGATGGCACTCATTTTATCTACACCTACTACGATCACTTTTTTAAATCTTCCGCTTTCAATGTACATGGCTCCGGTGGTCAATGCGTATAGAAAACCGCTACATGCAGCACTCATATCATAACCCCAAGCGTTGGTAGCGCCGATCTTATCGCAGATGATATTGGCTGTTGCCGGGAATACCATATCCGGCGTAACAGTAGCGCAAATGATACAATCGATATCGAGTGGACTCAGATTTTTTTTCTTGAGTATTTCAAGCACAGCCGGTACAGCCATATCACTACTGCCTTTTCCGGGCTCTTTCAAAATTCTTCTTTCTTCAATACCGGTACGTGTCCGGATCCACTCATCATTGGTGTCTACCATTTTCTCAAGATCGAAATTGGTGAGTTTGTCTTCGGGTACATATCCGCCTACTGCGGTAATGCTGGCTGTTATTTTATTCATGATAATTTTTAAATGCGTTTAAAAATTCTTTGGGAGACTGTATAAGTATTTGAGATGATTTGAAATCTTTTTTATCTCTTGTGATAATGGAATGTAAGCCTGTAATTGAAAGTGCAGAGGCCATTTGTATGGCATCTGCAAAGTCAGTAATTTCTGAATCAATCGCTTCCTCAATTATTCTATTATCGACTGTTACTGTTTTTAATAATCGATTAAGATCTCTTAAAATTCCTTTGGTTGTAGGCTTACCGGTAAATTTTTGAAGGAAATATCCTATCTGTGTATAACTAATCGCCGAAACAAATCCGTTTATATCTTTTTTGTAAAGAAGTTTAAATATTTCAATGGCATCCTCATCAAAAGGTGCTCTTTTAAGAAGGAAATCAAGTATGATATTTATATCAAGAAATACTTTCATTTAGCGATGCTTCTTCAAAATTTCTTCTTGAATAATTTCTTTATAATCCCTTTTATCATCTGTCTGTACGCAACCATGTAGCCTTTTTAAGAGTGGCGGGAGATCTTCTTCTGGACTTTTAGGTTGCTTTTTTCTTAATCCCCTTAAATATCCTTCAATGATTTTTGATAAGCTCTTGCCTGATTCACGGGCATATGCTTTAGCATCAGCTACAACCGCTTCATCAATCAATAAAGTCAATTTTGCTGACATACGTATAAATTTTCTACAAATGTACGTATAATCTGTAAGCTTTTACCCTTATTTTTGATAGCAATATGATCGCATTTGTCAGAGGTAAATTTGCCGTTAAAACACCTGCAAGATTGGTGGTGGATGTGAATGGAGTAGGTTATGATCTTCAAATTAGCCTGAACACTTATGCCGCCATTGCCAATGCTGAAAGTGGACAATTACACACTTATTTACATATTACTGAAAATGCACAAACATTGTTCGGATTTGCCGATATTGCAGAAAAGGAACTATTCCTGCAATTGATCAGTGTGTCAGGTGTAGGTGCAGCTACGGCCAGAATGATGTTGTCTGGAATGAAACCAGATGAAATTATCAGGGCGATCGTTCAAGGGAATACAAAGCAACTGGAAGGAATTAAAGGAATCGGAAAAAAATCTGCTGAAAGGTTGATTGTTGAACTGAGGGATAAATTGGGTAAACAATCTTTGGAATCACCATTATCCGGTGGTATCATTATGAATACACCTGATACTGATGCTGTTCAAGCCCTGGTTGCTTTAGGAATTGGAAGACCCCAGGCAGAACAAGCTATTAAAAAAACCATGTCAATCATACCTGCAGATGCTTCACTGGAACTGATCATCAAACAGGCACTTAAAAATCTATAGTCTATCGGTTACACCTCTACTTAAACAAGTGCACTGCTTTGCGTTTATTGTCCTTATTTACTTTTCTATTGCTGCTATTGAGCCATGCTCCCGCATCAGCTCAGCAACAAGATAGTTTGCGCTATCCCATTAGCGACAGAAGGGGCGACGCATTCAGTCAACAAAGCAGGAATCCTTTTGATTTAAGAGATACAGCGCTTATCAAACGTTCGATTGAATACGATCCCAAGACAAGACAGTACATCATTGTAGAGAAAATCGGAAATCGATATTACAGAACGCCCACCAATATGAGTTTTGAGGAGTTCTGGCGTATGCAGGCAAGAGAACAAGAAAGGGCCTATTTCAAAAAAAGGGCCGATGCCCTTACCTTATTGAACAAAAAAGTAGCTCGTCCAAAACACGAAGTATACACTAGTTTATTCGATCGCATATTCGGATTGAATGATGCAGTGAACCGATTTGCCGGTGATATCAAGAATAACATCAATGATGTACGTAGCGCAGCTAATGATCTGAATGCACTCAATAAACTGAAGATCGATATTCGTCCAACAGGCGATGTCAATATTTTAGCCGGATACCAAGGTCAAAATATCAAGAATCCAACACTACCGGAAAGAGCGCGAAAAAATGGTGGTTTTGATTTTGATATGAATGCCAACCTGAATGTAAATGCCAATATTGGGAATAAACTAAAGTTTCCGATCAACTACAATACACTCTCGAATCTGAACTTTGATAATCAGTTGAAATTGGATTACAAAGGAATGGATGATGAATTGATCAAGAGTATTGAAGCGGGTAATATTTCCTTTCAATCAAGGGGAACATTAATACCCAGCGCGCAGAATCTTTTTGGTATCAAGACGCAATTACAATTCGGAAAACTTTTTGTAACAGGTGCATTGGCAAATCAGCGGTCTAGTAGACAATCAGTTGCTTTACAAGGGGGCGCTGCTACGCAGAATTTTCAAAAGCGATTGGATGATTATGAAGAGAACCGACATTTCTTATTGGGACAGTACTTCAAGGATAACTACAATAAAACTATGGCTAATCTGCCTGTTGTAAACTCTCAGGTTCAGATACAAAGAATTGAAGTATGGGTAACGAATAGAACAGGTGCTACAACGGAAGCGCGTGACATTGTTGGTTTAATGGATTTAGGTGAAGCAAGACCTTATAATCCTGCTGTATCATCACAAACCAATAACCCACTTCCATTTAACGGAGCCAATAATTTATATCCTTCTTTAGCCGGAGATCCCAATACCAGGAATCCATCTTTCATTAATACATTATTGCTATCAAAAGGATTAAGACCTGTTGATGATTATGAAAAAACTTTTGCACGAAAATTAGCTGCCACTGAATACACGTTTAATCCGCAAGTAGGTTTTATTTCTATCAATACCCAATTACAGCCTGATGAAGTATTGGCAGTTGCTTTTCAGTACACTTACAATGGAAGGGTATATCAAGTCGGTGAATTTTCTCAGGATGTAGCTTTGGATTCAACAGGTGGTGTACAAAAAGTGTTATTTCTTAAATTATTAAAAGCTACTTCACAAAGAATTCAATTACCAATATGGGATTGGATGATGAAAAACGTATACTCTTTGGATGTATTCGGAGGTATACAACGAGAAGATTTCAAACTTAACGTGTTGTATGAAGAACCAAGTGGTGGTTTAAAAAGATATTTGCCTGAAACATCTCCTGCTGTTGGCGGTCAGCCTTTATTGAGGATCCTGAATCTGGATCGATTGAATAATCGCAATGATCCCCAGCCCGATGGTGTATTTGATTTCATAGATAATTTCACCGTCTTACCTCAAACAGGAAAAATTATTTTCCCGGTATTAGAGCCTTTTGGTCGAGATCTTGATACGCTTGCATTTTCGGGGCTACCGGCATCGGTTAAAAATAAATACGTGTATTATGCTTTGTATGATTCTATCAAAGCAATCGCTCAAACCTATGCCAATTTGAATCGTTTTGTGATGCAAGGACAGGTGAAAGGCAACAGTAGCGGATCAGAGATCTACCTCAATACATTCAATATTCCACAAGGATCTGTTACGGTGACTGCGGGTGGACAAATTCTGAAAGAAGGAGCCGATTATACTGTTGATTATAATTTAGGTACTGTAAGGATTTTGAACGCAGGTATTTTAAACTCGAATGTTCCGGTGAATGTATCCTTCGAGAACAATGCAGGGTTTGGAATGCAACAAAGAGGGTTCAGTGGATTACGATTGGATTATATCGCCAGTAAAAAACTTAGTCTGGGTGCTACTTCCGTACGATTAGGTGAAAGACCTTTCTTTACCAAAATGGCGTATGGTGATGACCCGATCCGTAATACCATGTACGGACTTGATTTCAGTTATCAATCTGAATTACCGGGTTTGACCAGATTATTGAACAAACTTCCTTTTTATTCTACCAAAGCAACTTCAGCGATCAATGCATATGGTGAAGCAGCTTTCTTGAAACCCGGACACCCGCCTCAAATCGGCAGAGGAGAACAAGGGTTGATCTTTATTGATGATTTTGAAGGAACAAGAACCAGTATCGATCTGCGTTTCCCATTTGTTGCGTGGACATTGGCATCAACACCGCAAGGCAATGCAAAGTTTCCTGAGGCGACACTGACAGATTCTATTGATTATAACTTTAATCGAGCCAAACTTGCGTGGTATAATATCGAACCCAATTTGCAGGATAAAAACAGCAGTAATAATCCGTTGAGAAGAAATCTCACGGAGTTGAGTGATCCACGAGTAAGACAAGTATTTACCAATGAATTATTTCCGCAGCGAACGACCAATATCACAGATGTACAAGCTGCAACTTTTGATCTGGCATTTTATCCGACAGAAAAAGGTCCTTATAATTTTGAAACAAGACCTAGCGAGTTTACTGCAAATGGTCGTTTGACAAAACCGGGAAATCGTTGGGGTGGTATTATGCGTGCTATTGATCAAACTGATTTTGAAACAGGGAATATTGAATTCTTTGAGATATGGATGCAGGACCCATTCATCTTGAATCCCACTAGTAGAGGGGGAAAGTTTTTCCTGAATCTGGGAAATGTGAGTGAAGATGTTTTAAAAGATGGAAAACGTTTTTATGAAAATGGATTGAATACGCCGAATATTCCTGCAGCGGTTGATAGTACGAATACATGGGGTAAGACTCCAGTGAATCCTATTCAGATCACACAAGCATTCAGTAATGATCCTAATGACAGACCTTTTCAGGATGTGGGTTTTGATGGATTGGATGATGATGCAGAACGGAGAAAGAAAGGATATATCCTGAACAGAATTGCTCAGAATTTTGGTACCTCTTCCCCAGCTTTCATACAAGCACAAGCGGATCTGGCACGTGATAATTACAAATGGTTTCGGGATAATTCATTTGATCAATTAGGTACAGGTATTTTAGGTCGTTATAAAAATCACAATAACCCACAAGGAAACTCGCCTGTAGCGGTAACGGGTGGTGGACAATTTACTCCTGCTGCAACTTTGTATCCTGACAATGAAGACCTGAATCGTGAT
The DNA here is from genome assembly GCF_040362915.1 of Sediminibacterium sp. KACHI17. Lineage (NCBI taxonomy): Bacteria > Pseudomonadati > Bacteroidota > Chitinophagia > Chitinophagales > Chitinophagaceae > Sediminibacterium > Sediminibacterium longum. The sequence goes on from NZ_AP029612.1 coordinate 3,125,239, forward strand.
AATACATTGAATGAAACAGAAGCTTATTATGAATATGAAGTGAATCTGCGTCCGGGTATGGATGTAGGGATCACTCCTTATATCACTGATAAGAGAAGAGTTACTGTGAATGCAGCAGATGGTACAACTAAAACGGAGGACTGGTTTTTATTCCGAATTCCTATTCGTGGGTTCTCCAGAAAAGTAGGTAGTATTGCCGATTTCAAATCCATACGTTTTGCGAGATTATACCTTACTGATTTTGAAGATTCAGTAGTGATACGTATGGCTAGAATGGATCTGGTACGTAATCAGTGGAGACAATTCAGTTTTAACTTAGATACAACCGGATCTTATACACCGATCAATAATATTGCAGGTACTACTTTTAATACCCTTGCTGTTAACCTGGAAGAAAATAGTAGCAGAAGACCGGTGAATTATATCATGCCTCCGGGTGTAGAACGTGTTCAGTTATTAAGTAACAACGGTGTGAATCTTCAGCAGAATGAACAAGCGATGAGCTTGCAGGTACGTAATCTTATCACCGGTGATGCAAGAGCTGTTTTCAAAACATTGAATCTGGATATCAGACAATATGGTAATCTCTCCATGTATTTGCATGCGGAGTCTGTTCCGGGTCAACGTCCATTACAAGATGATGAGTTGTATGCCGTGGTTCGTATCGGGCAAGATTTCTTGAATAACTATTATGAGATCAAAGTTCCTTTGAAAGTAACAGCTCCGGGTACTTATCCTCGCGGACAAGAAGAAAGAGTTTGGCCGGCTGCCAATGATCTGAATGTGAGTCTTCGTGATCTGATCGATCTTAAGCTTCGCAGGAATGAAAGAGGAGGAACAGTTACCAATATTTATCGGGAACGTTTCGGAAATAAAATTTATTCGATTCGGGGTAATCCGAACTTAGGAGAAGTGAGAGGAATTTTAGTAGGGGTAGAAAACCCTTATCGTCCTGACGGACCCATGCTTAGTTCTGAAGTATGGGTGAATGAATTGCGATTGTCTGATCTGGATGAGCGTGGTGGTTGGGCTGCATTAGGAAGAGTGGATCTATTGTTGGCAGATCTGGGAACCATGTCTGTTTCAGCCAATACCCGCTCACAAGGTTTTGGTACCATTGAACAACGCGTCAATGAGCGAGCACGTGATAATCTTATGCAGTTTGATATTGCCGCAAATATTGATGCGGGTAAATTATTACCAAAGAAAGCGAGATTCTCACTTCCGGTTTACGCTAGTATCAATCGAACCATACTCACACCTGAGTATGATCCTTTTGACAGAGATGTACGCTATAAAGAAAAGCTGAATAATAGTTTACCCAACCAGCGGGATTCCATTCGCAAAGCAGCAGTAGATCAAACAACGATCCGGACACTCAATTTCACCAATGCAAGATTCCTGCCGGGAGCTAAGCAGGGGTTATTGAGTTTGAGCAATTTTGATTTCAACTATTCATTCACTGAAACGGAACAGACAAGTCCTGTTATTGACCAGAATAAAGTAACCAGACATCGCGGTGGATTCGGGTATACTTATAATGCACAAAGCAATTATATTGAACCATTCAAGAAGATTCTCAAATCTAATTCTCCATGGTTTGCATTGGTGAAAGATTTTAATTTCAATCTTAAGCCTTCTTTCCTGAGTTTCAGAACGGATATTCAGAGACAATTTGGTCAGTTCATACCCCGCATCGTCAATACATTCGATAGTAAGGTAGAAAGAGTGGATACCACTTATGATAAATACTTTACGTTCGATCGTTTTTATAACCTGCGTTGGGATTTGAGTCGCTCTCTTAATCTGGATTTCTCTGCAGTGAACAATGCTCGTGTTGATGAACCATTTGGAAGAATTGATACAAAAGAAAAAAAGGATTCTGTCAGAAAGAATTTCTTTAACGGCGGAAGAAATACCCTGTACACACAAAAAGCAATACTTACTTACACGCTGCCGCTCAATAAGTTCCCAATGACCGATTGGATAACGGCTAGGTATGGTTATACGGCAAGTTATAATTGGATCGGGGCGAGCCGATTGGCGTATAATTTAGGTAATACATTAGAGAACGCACAGGAAAATAATTTCACTGCTCAGTTCAATTTCGCCAGCTTGTATGCTAAATCAAGATGGATGCGAGCTTTGGATAATGTGCCTCCTCCAAAACAAAAAGGAGATACGACCAAGAATAAAAAGGCGCCTTCCAATTTATTAGGCTCAACACTTTTACCAAAATCTGTTGCCTTGCAAGGTTTATTTGGTAAGGACAGAAAAGAAGCGCTTAAAAAATGGAAAGCTCAGCGTAGAGACGAGCGTATTGCACAAAGATTGTTACGTGCTAATCAATTACCGGAATTGAGTGGCTTGGAGAGAGCAGGAGGTAAATTGTTGACGATGCTGAAAAATGTGTCGCTTAATTATTCCGCTAATTATAAAAGCAGATTGCCGGGTTATATGGATAGTACCCGATTCATTGGTCAGAACTTCAACAGCATGGCACCAGGGCTTGACTATGTCTTTGGTAAACAACCGGACACAGCCTGGTTGAATAAAAAAGCTGCACAAGGGTTATTATCGAGAGATACAACTTTCAATTTCTTGTTCCGCCAAAGTTTTGAACAGCGATTTAATATTACTGCACAATTGGAACCTGTCCGTGAATTGATCATTGACCTGAATCTTGAAAAAACATTTACCAAAGACTATTCTGAATTATTCAAGGATACTTTGGGTACAGGTAAATTCAGTCACTTAAATCCGTTGGCAACGGGTGGCTTTAGTGTGTCCTATGTAGCTTTCAATACGCTATTCGGGAAATTCAATCCCAATGAGATATCAACCACTTTTAAAACTTTTGAAAATAACCGATTGGTAGTTTCAAAACGAGTTGCTGAAGCAAACCCATACTGGCAGGCACTTCCTGCGGGTCAGAAATTTACCGCTGACGGATATGCAACAGGTTATGGAAGGTATTCTCAGGATGTATTGATCCCATCCTTCCTGGCTGCTTATACTGGGAAAGATCCTAATTCGGTTTCTCTGATCAAACAATCCAATCCGAATATTTCCGCCAATCCATTCAGTGGTATTTTGCCAAAACCAAACTGGAGACTGACCTATACGGGGTTGAGTAAATTACCTTCTTTACAAAAGATATTCAACAACATCACATTCACACACGGGTACAAGGGTAACTTGAGTATGAATAGTTTCAATAGTGCATTGTTGTATACTGATCCATTCAGATTGGGTGGTCCGGCATTTATTGATACAGTAAGCGGAAACTTCATTCCTTACTTCTTAGTTCCCAATATTACCATGCAGGAAAGCTTTGAACCTTTGATCGGAGTGGATATTACTACCAATGATCAAATGAATCTGAAGTTCACATATGGTAAGGGCAGGAGATTGAGTTTGAGTCTGGTGGATTTTCAATTGAGTGAAACAAGGAATACTGACTGGACTTTTGGTTTTAGTTGGAGAAAGCGTGGGGTGAATCTTCCATTTAAATTACCGGGTGGAAAAGCGAAAAAACTGGAAAATGATCTGACTTTGAAAGTGGATATTGGAATGCGAGATGAATCATTGACCAATAGTAGATTGGATCAGGCGAATGCGTATGGTACAGGTGGACAAAAAGAGATCACAATTCAACCATCAATTGATTATATCATCAATAATAGAGTTAACATTCGTTTCTTCTTCGATCAGCGTAGAGTAACTCCCTATATTTCTACGTCAGCGCCAAGCGTAAATACCCGTGCCGGCGTGAGTGTGCGCGTTTCATTAGCACAGTAGGAATGTAAAACAGGAGAATAAAAATGTCCAATTTCGAAATCAGAAAATCTTCTAGTTCGAAATTGGACATTCATTTGTTGGATATTTCTAATTCTTCTTAACGGCCCATTTCCATAATTCTTTCCAGGTTACTTTCTTACCATACATCAGAATACCTGTACGATAGATTTTACCTGCAAGCCATGTTGTTCCGAAGAATCCAAGTACAAGGAAAAGCATACTCAGAATCAATTGGAAAGTAGAAACACCTTCCGGTATACCATGGGCTACTCTGGCCATCATTACAATGGGAGAAGTTAATGGGAACAGACTACCAAAGACTGCTAAACTACCATTTGGATTATTCACAGCCTGCATCATGATAACTATGCCGAAAATGATGGGCATCATGATGGGCAGTAGAAGACTTTGCGCATCTTGCATGTCTTCATTGGCTGCACTACCTACTGCTGCAAAAAGAGAAGCATACATAAAGTAACCACCCAAGAAATAGAAAACAAAACAGCCGACAATCAGCGGGAAATTGATCTGATTCAATCCTTCCATTAATCCTCTGATCATATCAGGTTGTTGCTTGGCAGCATCTACAGCAGCCATCATACCCGGTTGTACAGGTTGAGCCTGCATACCTTCAAATAACTGAGGGAAAAGAATCGGAACCGCAAACTGAAGGATAATTACCAATGCCCCCCAGATCAAGAACTGTATCAATCCAACTGCACCAATACCAATGATCTTACCCATCATGAGTTGGAAAGGTTTTACACTACTGATGATTACTTCTGCGATACGGCTTACTTTCTCTTCCACAACACCGCGCATTACCATGGTGCCATAAATAAAGAGAATGATATAGATCATGAAACCGGAAATAAAACCTACTGCATAGCTTACGCCCACTTTGGTTTGATTCTCTTTTTTGCCGGATGTATTCGCAAAAGTGATCAGTTCTTTTTGTGCTTGGATACTGTCCAATTGAGCCTTAGAGATATTCATTGAAAGTAAACGTTTTTCTTCCAGTGCTTTACTCACCCTGCTTTCAATTTTTTCACGCGTCATCAGACCTACTGTTTTCGCTGAACGGAATTGTAAAGAATCATTGGTTTGACCGCTGATACTAAATCCGGCAGGTACAAACAGGTAAGCATCATATTCTTTCTGCTCTAATTTTTTATTGAGTGAGGCGGTATCTTCTTTAACAAAACTAAATATGACCTCGCTACTTTTTTTCTCATCGATCTTTCCATTGAATACATTCGCTTCATCCACTACGGCCACTTTAAAATCAGTGGTGGATTTAACGGACATAAAGATGATGACAGCATAAAATGCGAAGATAAGGATCGGCACACCGATAGTGGTCAGTAAAAAAGTTTTCTTTTGTACCCTTGTGAGAAATTCTCTTTTGGCTACTATAAATATCTTATTCATAAGTTGTGTTGTTAGTGGTTGAATAACAATGATGATTAATCTACTTTCTGGAATGATCTTGTAAGAGCACTGCTACCTTCCACAATGCGGATAAAGATATCATTCAGCGAAGGCAATATTTCATGAAACGATTCGATCGTTGTGCCTTGTTGCAAAAAGTGCATGAGTACATCATTACTACGGAAGCCTTCATTGATCTTTACTGTGAGGTCATTCGCATTTTCATGAAGGATGGAGAAAGCCTGACTGTTGGTGTGACCCGGCTTATCCTGTAAACGAATCTTAAATTGATTTTCTTTGAATCTTTGCTTGATCTCTGCTACAGATCCGTCTAAAACTTTTTTACCCAGATTCACCAACACAATATGATCACAGATCTCTTCAACCTGTTCCATACGGTGAGTACTGAAAATAACAGTAGACCCACGCTGTGCCAAACCAAATATTTCATCCTTGATCAAATTGGCATTCAATGGATCCAAACCGCTAAAAGGTTCATCCAGGATGATCAGTTTGGGTTCATGAAGCACCGTGGTCACAAACTGTAGTTTTTGGCTCATCCCCTTACTCAGGTCTTCCACTTTTTTATTCCACCAGGTCTCCATTTCGAGTTTCTTGAACCAATATTTTATTTTCTCCATTGCTTCATTTCGGCTCAATCCTTTCAATTGTGCCAGATATAAAGCTTGTTCTCCGATCTTCATTTTCTTATACAAACCACGTTCTTCCGGCATGTAACCGATCAAACGAATATCATTCAATGGATCAAAGGGCTTGCCATCAAATTTGATCTGTCCCATATCAGGGTAAAAAATGCCGGTGATCATACGCAGCAGGGTGGTTTTACCTGCACCATTCGGACCCAAGAGCCCGAAAATGCTGCCTTTTTCAATGGAGAAACTGATATCATCCACTGCTTTTTGTGTGGCATAATATTTTCTTAATGCCTCTAGTTCAAGGATTTTACTCATATTGATGTGGTTTGGTCGTGTTCGAATAATGTCGAAATGAAGATAACAAATCAACAATAACAGCAGGTTAGTAGTGGATAGGCGGGAATTATTACAGTAATTGAACCTGAATCTGCTAATTTCGCGCCTTAAATACGTGAAAAAGTATATGAATCATTTGCAAAAAAGTAAGATCGGCTTTTTATTGTTATTGATCCTGGTGGTATGTGGTAGCTGGGGTTTTCTGGTGCACAGAACCATTCATCAGTTGGCGGTCTATGAATTGCCTGCAGAGATCAGACCTTTTTTCTATAAGAACTTAGAAAAAGTAGTTGCAGATGCTCCTCGTCCTGATCAAAGACGTAATACAGATAGTACTGAAGCTCCTAAACATTTTATTGATCTGGAAATGTATGGCGAGAATGCTGCAAATACAATGCCTTTTGATTGGCAAAAAGCCATCCAGAAATACTCTAAAGACAGCTTAGAGAAATATGGATACGTGCCTTATCATGTGATTTACATGAAGCATAAACTTACACAGGCATTCAAGCAGAAAAATAAAGACAGTATCCTTTTTTATGCAGCGGATATCGGTCATTATATCGGAGATGCGCATGTACCATTGCATACTACCGTGAATTATGATGGACAGTTGACCAATCAAAAAGGTCTACATAGTTTATGGGAATCAATGATACCGGAATTGGAAATAGAACAGTATCAATTGTATTCATCACATAAAGCTACTTACCTGAAAGATCCGGCAGCAGCTATCTGGAAAGCAGTACGTACGGGCTTTACGATGGTTCCTGAAATGCTGGCAAAAGAAATCGAAGTCTCTAAAAATTTTACTGATGCCACTAAATATCGTGTGCAGATCAGGAGAGGCAGAGAATCAAAAAGTTATTCTACCGAATTTGCAAAAGCGTATGCAGCATCATTAAAACCAAGTATCAATCAACGATTATTACAGTCTGCTGATCTGATTGCAGATTTTTGGTATACAGCATGGGTTGATGCAGGTAAGCCTGACCTAAAGCAAATAACTCAAAACTGGACGGATAACGATCAGCAACAATTGGATAAAGAATTAGAAGCGTTTAAGAAGAATGAGTTACTAAAACAGCAGTTGTTGATCTCGCGAAAACAGATGCAAGAAAATAATTAAGCGATCAGGGAGGTCAAGAATCACTTCCCTTTTTTTATGATCATATCGGCTACTCTTTCTCCATCCATTGCAGCACTCACTATACCGCCTGCATAACCTGCTCCTTCGCCACAGGGATATAAATTGCTTACTTGTGGATGTGTTAATGTATCTGCGTTTCTCGGAATTCGAACAGGAGAGGAGGTTCTGCTCTCTGTAGCTACCACTACTGCATCATTGGTATAATAACCTCGCATTTTTTTACCAAATGCTGTGAATCCGCCTTGCAAGCTTTTGTAAATAAAATCTGGCAGCACTTCTTCAAGGGCAGTAGAATTCAATCCGGGTACATAACTGCAATCAGGTAAATCGGCAGATACTTTGCCGGAACAAAAATCAACCATTCGTTGAGCAGGCGCTACAAAATGACCGCCTCCTGCATGATAGGAGTTTTGCTCAACTGCCTGCTGAAAATACATCAATAGCAGCGGATCGTTTTTAGCAGGGATATTTTTATTGATAGTGCTTCCATCAGGTAATGTCCATTTTCTTTTCACAAAAAACTGAATTGCATCCTGTTGTTCCACCTGAACCACCATGCCACTATTGGCATAGGGGTTATTGCGTTTACTTGGGCTCCATCCATTGACCACCAATTCACCCGGACTCGTTGCTGCGGGTGCGATGATGCCACCCGGACACATACAAAAGCTAAATACTCCTCGGTTATTGACCTGTTCTACCAATCCATATGAGGCAGGAGGTAAAAATTCATCACGGATCGGACAATGATATTGAATGGAGTCGATCAGCGCCTGCGGATGCTCAATACGAACCCCTAAAGCAAATGGTTTGGATTCAATTAGTATTTGTTTATTGGATAGCAGTGTGAAAATATCACGGGCTGAATGTCCTGTTGCAAGGATACATTCATCAGCCATGATGGTATCACCATCCGCGGTGAGCACTCCTTTGATGATTCCTTTTTCAAGGATGAAATCAACAACCTTTTTTTCGAACAAAAACTGTCCGCCACTATCGCGAATTTGCTCGCGCATGGCTGTAATGATATGTGGAAGTTTGTTAGTGCCAATATGCGGATGTGCATCGTACAAAACAGATTCATTCGCACCGAACTGATACAATAAGTTCAGGATACGGTGAATATCTCCTCTTTTGGTACTGCGGGTATATAATTTACCATCGCTGTAAGTGCCTGCACCGCCTTCACCAAAACAGTAATTGCTTTCAGGATTAACAATACCTTCTTTATTGAGTTTGGCAAGATCTCGTCTTCTGGAGCGAACATCTTTACCTCTTTCCAGAATGATCGGACAGATACCGGCTTCTATCAATTTTAGTGCAGCGAATAATCCGGCCGGACCGGCGCCAATGATGATAACTTTTTTTGTGGAACTACCAACATCTTTAAATGAAACAGGATCGATCGTTCTGGCATGAAAAGGTTCATCAATAAATGCCTGAACTGTGAGATTCATCCAAACTTGTTGACGGCTACGGGCATCGATCGAACGTTTGAGCAATACATAGCCTGAGATCTGTTCTATGCTTTTGCCACTAGTTTGAGCGATATACTCCCGAACGATGGCTTCATTCGCCGCTTCAGACGGCTTTAACTTGAGTGTGTATTGTTGTTGCATACTGTTAGGTATTTAGCCTAAAAAGTGTCTAATAAAATAATGATCAGAATGGAAGATCATCCACCACGTCAGCTGGTGGCGGCATATCATTGTAGGCATTACCGGCCGATTGATCTTGTTGTCCAAGTTTTACAGCTTCCATGCGCCAGGCATCTAAGTTGGTGATGTAGTTCTCACGACCATCTTTAACCCATTTGGTTCCTTTGATATTAAATTGAACACGTACGTCGTCTCCAATATTAAAACGATCAGGCATTGCGGTCTTATCCTGAACGCATTGAAACTTTACATAATTGGTAATGACTCTTCCGCCAATATCTTCTGATTTTTCTATTACAAATTCGCGGGTTTTAAAGGTCTCACTTCTTTGAATGATATCAAATTTGGCTACTAGTTTTCCGGTGATTTCGTACGACATTCATTTATAATTTATTAGCCGTAAAAGTAGCATTAAAATATTCTTTAAACAGAAAAAATGCGAATCGAGGTAGAATTATATTGTACCTTCCGACATTAACCGCTAACTGATATGTACAGGAGAAATTCTATTTTCTTTGGTCTCTTTATTGCACTATCCTCCTGCAGTACTTTTTATCAACCAACATCTTTACAGCATACCCAATACAAGATCGATGGATCGATTCGTAATGATTCATCTGTGATGGTGATGTTGCAACCGTACACGATGAATATCAACGCAACCATGAATCAGGTGATCGGTAGCAGTGCAGATACTTATACCAATAAACGCCCTGAATCTGAGATCGGCAATTTTTTAGTGGATTGCTATAAAGAGATGGGTGAAAAAAAATTCGGTCGCAAGATTGATGTTGCATTCATGAATGCAGGAGGTATTCGTAGTTATCTGGCCAAAGGGAATATTACCGTAGGAAAGATTTTTGAGATCATGCCTTTTGATAATCTCCTTGTCTTACAGGAATTGAAAGGAACTGTTTTGCAAGCGTACCTTGATGTGATGGCAGCAGATGGTGGCTGGCCGGTATCAAAAGGAACTACACTCCAGATAAAGAATAAAAAGGCAACCCGTGTCATGATCAATGGCAAACCTTTAGATCCGAATGTGATCTACACGGTTGCTCATTCCGACTATGTAGCCAATGGAGGAAGTGATTGTAGCATGTTAAAATCGATCCCACAGATCAACCGAGGATACCTGATGCGCGATGCGATATTAGAATATGTCAATATGCAAACAACCGCAGGAAAAACTATTCAGCCAATCATTGAAAACCGTGTGACGAATGCCGATTAACAGACGAAAATTCATACAGGAGACAAGTGCTGCATTGTTGGCATCTACATTGATACCCTTCAATGGCGATGCAGTTGCCGATCCTGTACAAAAATTGACCATACTGCATACCAATGATGTACACAGCCGTTTGGAGCCTTTTCCTATGGATGGCAGCCGTAACCAGGGATTGGGTGGGGTAGCTGCAAGAGCGGCCCTCATTTCGAAGATCAGACAGGATGAGGAACAGGTTTTGGTACTGGATGCCGGAGATATATTCCAAGGCACCCCTTATTTTAATATCTATAAGGGTGAGCCAGAGATCAAAGCAATGTCAGCCATGGGCTATGATGCAGCTACTATGGGCAACCACGATTTTGATCTGGGTATGGAAAATTTTGCAACGCAACTTAAACATGCATCATTCCCGATCCTGGTCAGCAATTATGATTTTTCCGGTACAGCCCTGGAAGGTAAAACCCAACCTTGGCAGATTTTTAAAAAGGGCAGTTTACAGATCGGGGTTTTTGGAATCGGTATTGAATTGCAGGGATTGGTTGCCGATAACCTATATGGTAAAACTACTTATCTGGATCCAATAGAAACGGCTAATAGAACGGCTAACATGTTACACAAAAAAGGATGTGATCTGGTCATCTGTTTGTCGCACTTGGGAGATCGTTATCAGGAAAATAAAGTGAGTGATGAGATTCTGGCAAAAGAAAGTTATGACATCGATCTGATCATTGGTGGACATACACACCGCTTTTTTGAGGAACCGAGAAAATATACCAATAAAAAGGGAGGAACTGTAGCGGTAAATCAGGTAGGTTTTGGCGGTATTCAGTTGGGCAGACTGGAGTATGAATTTTCCAGGGCGAAGAAAAAAAATCTCGCAAATGCCCATACTGTGGTTGTAGGGAAAAAAACAAGTGAATAAAAAATTTTTTTTTCAACATAAAGTCTACATATTCGCACCCCT